>DATIBR010000153.1 GCA_035457425.1 Terriglobales bacterium | reverse complement strand
CACTTCAGGGTCTCGTGGCACTCGGGGCAGCCTTCGTGCACGATCGCGCGGAGACGTTTGAGGATGGGCCGCGCGAAAGGCTGCGCGCTCCTGATGTAAGCGTCGATGCGGGAATCGCGTTTTGCCATGGTGGCCTCGCTGGTGGCCGAACAGTTTAGGACAAAACGAAAAGGGCCGGCGAGAGCCAGCCCTGGGAAGCAAGAACGCATTACTTGGCGCCGGTGTTGACGAGGTCCTTGAGTTCCTTGGACGGCTTGAAGTAGGGGATGCGCTTGGCGGGGACCTCGACGCGCGCGCCGGTCTTGGGATTGCGGCCGACGCGGGGCTTGCGCTGGCGGGTGCGGAAGCTGCCGAAGCCGCGGATCTCGATCTTGTCGCCGGCGCGCAGCGACGCCACCACGCTGTCGAAGATGGTCTCGACGATGACCTCGCTGTCCTTGCGCGTCAGCTCCGCGAGACGCGATACCTCGTCGATCAGGTCGGCTTTCGTCATGAAATCGCTCCCGCTCCTAAAGATTTTGGGGCCGAATGTCCTGGTCTATTTCCAGAGATAGTAAAAGCCCACGTGGGTCTCGAGCAACCGCGCTTTGCTGGGGACGAGCTGGCTGATGTCGCCGAACAAGACGTCGAGCAGGGTGCGGCGCTCGGGTTCGGGATGGACGATCATGGGCTCGCCCTTGATGCCGACGGCCTTGGCGGTGTCGTCGATGGCGGCGTGGTAGTCGCCGATCTCGTCGATGAGCTTGAGCGCCTTGGCCTGCTCGCCGGTCCAGACCTTGCCGTCGGCGAGCGCCCGGACGTCTTCCACCTTCATCTTGCGGCCGTCGGCGACGGCGCCGACGAACTGGCGGAACATGTCGTCGATGAGGCTCTGGAGGTATTGCTTCTCGGCGGGCGTGAGCTGGCGGGTGGGCGAGCCGGTGTCCTTGAACTCGCCGGTCTTGAAGGTGATGGGCTGAAGCTTGGCCCACTTCACCAGCTCTTCGTAGTTGTACCACTCGGCGATGACGCCGATGGAGCCGACGATGGAGCCGGGATTGGCGTAGATCTTCTCGGTGGCGGAGGCGATGTAGTAGCCGCCGGAGGCGCCCACGGTCTCGATGGAGGTGACGACCTTCTTTTTCTTCTTCTCGCGGATGCGCTTGACCTCGCTGTAGATCTCCTGCGAGGCGGCGACGCCGCCACCGGGGGTATCCATGTGGAGGATGATGGCCTTGACGGAATCGTCGTCGCCGTACTTCTTGAGCTGCTTGACGACGGTGCGCGGCTCGAAGATGACGCCGTCGATGTCCACCACCGCGATCTTGTCACCGAAGCCACCGAACTCGGAGTTGTTGTCGGTCTTGGCGCTCAGGTAGATGAGCGCGAAGACGGCGACGACGAAAGCGAAGAAGGCGGCGCCCCCGATCAGGATCCAGAGCCAAACGCGCGGCTTGGGCTGCGGCGGCATGGGCGGCCGCGGCGGCGGCGGGGGCACGGCGGCGTACTGCGGCGGATTCAGGGGCGGCAGACCCATAGGGAAGCGCAAGTGTAGCACTTCCCATGGGTTAGAGGCGAAGAGTCAGCGGGGAACCGGCGGCGGTCAGGCCACGTCCTCGAAGCGGCGCTCGCCGCGGTTGATCTGGGAATCGCGGTACTCGGCGAACAGGCGGAGCATCTCGTGGTTGAAGACGGGAAGGTCGTCGGGCTTGCGGCTGGAGACCCAGTTGCCGTCGCGCAGGACCTCGCGGTCTTCCCAGCGGCCGCCGGCGTTGGCGATGTCGTCGCGGACCGAGGGCCAGCTGGTGAGCAGGTGCTGGTGGACGAGGTCGGCGGAGACGAGCAGCCAGGGCCCGTGGCAGATGACGGCGATGGGCTTCTCCGCGTTCTCGATGTCGGTGATGAACTGCTGGGCTTTTTCCTCGACGCGGAGGGCGTCGGCGTTGAGCGCGCCGCCGGGAAGCAGGACGGCGTCGAAGTCGTTGGGATCGGCGTCGGCGAGGGTGCGGTCCACCTTCACGCGGCCGGCTTTGTCGTGATGCTTCATGCCGTAGATCTCGCCCGGGTGCGGGGCGACGACGAAGGTCTGGGCGCCGGCCTGGTCGAGCGCCTGGCGCGGCTGGGTGAGTTCGGATTCCTCGAAGCCGTCGGTCGCCAGGATGGCGACGCGGAGTCCGGCCAGCGGTCTTGCGGTCATGACTGCCTCCTCGTTCTTGTGGGGTCTCATGGTGTGATGCGAAGGCGAAGAGGAGGTTGGAGGAAATCGGGAGCTGCTGCTCGCGGAGCAACAGGCGTATGCTGGCAGTCATCCGAGGAGAAATCCCCAGCTCGGAGGCGCACCATGGCGGTAGATCCAGTCTGCAAGATGGAAGTCGACGAAACCGATCTCGAACAGGACCAGAAGCTGCAGTACAACGAGAAGACCTACCTCTTCTGCAGCCCAATCTGCAAGCAGCGCTTCCAGGAAGACCCGACGAAGTACGCGAAGGAAGCGGCGTAATCGAGCGCGTCACACAACGATAAGGGCGCGGCGGGAATCCAAGTAGGGGCCCGCCTATGGAACGGTACGTCTGCGTCCACTGCCATTTCTATCAGCCGCCACGCGAGAACCCGTGGCTGGAAGCCATCGAGCTGCAGGACTCGGCGTATCCCTACCACGACTGGAACGAGCGCATCACAGCGGAGTGCTACGCGCCGAACGCGACTTCGCGCATCCTTGATCCGGACGAGCGGATCGTCGCGATCCTGAACAACTACTCGCGCATCAGCTTCAACTTCGGGCCGACGCTGCTCTCGTGGCTGGAGGCTTTCGCGCCGGACACGTACCGGGCCGTGCTCGAGGCCGACCGGCTGAGCGCGGAGCGCTTCGGCGGGCACGGCTCGGCACTGGCGCAGGCGTACAACCACATGATCCTGCCGCTCGCCACCAAGCGCGACAAGGTCACGCAGGCGCTGTGGGGCATCCGGGATTTCCAGCACCGCTTCGGGCGGGACCCGCAAGGCATGTGGCTGCCGGAGTGCGCCGTGGACACCGAGACGCTGGAGGTGCTGGCGGACCTGGGGATCCAGTTCACGGTGCTGGCGCCGCGGCAGGCGGCGCGGGTGCGTCCCATCGGCAGCAGCGAGTGGCAGGACGCGAACGGCGGCGGCGTAGATCCCTCGCGCGCGTACCGCGCGAAGCTGCCGAACGGAAAGTCCATCGCGTTGTTCTTCTATGACGGACCGATCGCGCAGAGCGTGGCGTTCGAGGGCCTGCTGGCGAGCGGGCATCGCTTTGCCGAGCGGCTGCTGGGCGGCCTGAGCGAGGAGCGTTCCTGGCCGCAACTGCTGCACATCGCCACCGACGGCGAGACCTATGGGCATCACCACAAGTACGGCGAGATGGCGCTCAGCTTCGCGCTCCACCACATCGAGAGCGCGCAGGCCGCGAAGCTGACGAACTATGCGCAGTTCCTGGCGGAGCATCCGCCGCAGTGGGAAGCGGAGATCGTCGCGAACAGCTCGTGGAGCTGCGCGCACGGGGTGGAGCGCTGGCGGGCGGACTGCGGCTGCAACACCGGCGGGCGCGGGGACTGGAGCCAGGAGTGGCGCGGGCCGCTGCGGCAGGCGCTGGACTGGCTGCGCGACGAGATCGCGGCGCCCTACGAGAAGGACGCGCGCGCGCTGTTGCGCGACCCGTGGGCGGCGCGCGACGAGTACATCACGGTGGTGCTCGACCGGTCGGACGAGTCGCTCGACCGCTTCTTCGCCGAGCACGGCGCGCGCGAGCTGCGGCCGCGGGAGCGCGTGCGCGCGCTGGAGCTGCTGGAGCTGCAACGCCACGCGATGCTGATGTACACCAGCTGCGGGTGGTTCTTTGACGAGTTGTCGGGGATCGAGACGGTGCAGGTCATCGAGTACGCCGGGCGCGCGGTGCAGCTGGCGCAGAAGCTGTTCCGCGATCCGAACCTGGAGAAGCAGTTCGTGGAGCGGCTGGCGGTGGCGAAGAGCAACCTGGCGGAGCACGGCGACGGCGCGCGCATCTACGAGAGATACGTGAAGCCGGCGGCGGTGGACCTGGAGAAGGTGGCGGCGCACTACGCGATCAGCTCGCTGTTCGAGCGCTATGGCGAGCGGACCTCGATCTACTGCTACGACGTCGCGCCCGAGGACTACCACAGCTTCGAATTCGGCAAGGCGCGGCTGGCGGTGGGGCGGGCGCAGATCACCTCGCGCATCACGCGCGATTCGGGCACGTTCAGCTTCGGGGTGCTGCACTTCGGCGACCACAACCTGAGCGCGGCGGTGCGGCCGTTCCACGGCGAGAAGGCGTATGGCGCGATGCTGGCGGAGGCGCGCGACGCGTTCCTGGGCGCGGACCTGCCGCAGGCGCTGCGCATCCTCGACAAGCACTTCTCGGGCGTGGCGTATTCGCTGCGGTCGCTGTTCCGCGACGAGCAGCGCAAGATCATCGGGCTCATCCTCGACAACACCCTGCAAGAAGCCGAGGCCAGCCTGCGGCAGCTCTACGAGCACCACGCGCCGCTGCTGCGCTTTCTCTCCGACCTGGGGCAGCCGCTGCCGGAGGTGCTGCGCGGGACCGGGGAGTTCGTGCTGAACTCGCAACTGAAGCGCGCCTTCGCGGAAGAGCGGCTCGACCTGGAGCGCATCCGGACGCTGCTCAAGGTGGCGCAGCGGGAGCAGGCGCGGCTCGACGGCGCGGGGCTCGGCTTCGAGCTGCAGCAGAACCTGGAGCGGATGGCGGAGCGGCTGCGCGAAGCGCCGGAGGACGCCGAGTCGGCGGCGCGGCTCGACGCGGCGGTCGGACTGGCGCGCGAGTTGCCGTTCGAGGTGAACCTGTGGCGGGTCCAGAACCTGTACTACGAGGTGCTGCGGGGCGCGCAGCACGCTGAGGCGGAGCATCGCGACCGTCTGCTGGCGCTGGCGGAGAAACTCGCGCTGAGAGGCGCCTGAGCTCCCAAGGGAAGGGTCCTGCTGAGGAGCCGAGGGGCCCCGCCGCATTCACCAGGCGGGGTATCGGCGACGAAGCATCTTGGTGAGTCGCGGCAACAACCAAGGTCCTTCGTCGCTACTCGCTCGCTGAAGAAACCGCTCGCTCGCCCGCCGCGGCGGGCTCCTCAGGATGACCCATGGGGAAGTAGGGGCTACACTCTTGGAATGCGCCGCGCAATCCTGCCACTACTACTGTTGCTGCTGGCCGTCCCGGCCTTCGCGAAGACGCACAACGTCGCGTTCGGCAAGCCGCTCAACGTGAAGCTGTTCGTGGGGCCGGCGGAGGACCAGGTGCAGCCGATGACGGTGCGCGGCCTCTACGTCGACGGCAAGCTGAAGGAGTTCACCACGGGCGAGACGCACGACGTCACCGAACAGAGCTTCGTGGTGCGGCGTGCCTTCCGCGTGAACGACGTGCTGCCGGAAGACGAGAAGAAGGTCCCGAACTGGAAGTGGCAGCGCGGCGGGTGGTTGCTGGTGGACAAGGCCAGCGGGCGCGTGGCGCGGCTCGACCTGCCCGACTTCGATCCGTACTACTCGACGACGAGCTGGTTCCGCGACTACGCGGCGTATTGCGGGCTCTCGGGCGACGCGGAGAAGGTGTACGCCGTGGTGGTGCAGCTCGGGCAGAAGAAGCCGCTGATGCGCAAGCTGCTGGGCGCGGCGAAAGGCGACCCGCTGCCGGATTCCGAGTGCGCGCCGCCGAAGTGGCAGCGTGCGCCGGTGCGCGTGACGTTCGAGCCGGCGGGCAAGGCGCAGGTCACGTTCGCGGTGAAGGGGCGGTGGGTGGAGCTGGCGCCGGAGAGCGAGACGCCGGAGCCGGATAACGAGTGAGCGCCGGCGGGACGCCCGCGCTACGGGGGAACATGGAGTCGTTCGATCACTATCTCGGGGAAGCGGAGCGGGCGCACGGGCACCTGTGCGCCGGGCAGGTGCTGGGCGTGCGCATGGCGATGCTGGGGCTGGCAAAGCTGGGCATCGAGGAGCCGCGCGGCAAGGACCGCAAGCGGCTGGTGACGTTCGTGGAGATCGACCGCTGCGCCACCGACGCGGTGGCGGTCGTGACCGGGTGCCGGCTGGGGAAGCGCGCGCTGAAGTTCCGCGACTGGGGCAAGGTCGCGGCGACGTTCGTGGACGTGCAGAGCGGACGGGCCGTGCGCATCGCGGCGAAGGAATCCTCGAAGGAGCTGGCGCGGCAGGCGCATCCGGAGCTCGACGACAAGAACCGGCAGCAGATGCTCGCCTACCGTGAGCTGGCGGACGCCGACCTGTTCGAGGTGCGCTGGGTGAAGGTGGCGCTGCCGCCGGAGGAGTTTCCCGGATACAAGGGCGAGCGGATCGTGTGCCAGGCTTGCGGGGAAGGCATCAACTTCCGGCGCGAGGTGCGGCGCGAGGGCAAGACGCTGTGCCGGGCGTGCGCCGGGGAGCGGTATTGGGAAGAGATCTCCTGAGCCGGCGGCGGAAGCCGCCAGCCCTGCCGGCTGAAGCCGGCGCTCCGTCGAGCGGCGCTCCAAGAAAAAGCCCTCGCCTTGCGGCGAGGGCCGTTTGCTGCAGCGGAAAGATCACTCCTTGATGGGGGCGACCCTGGTGTCGGTCCGAGCCGTTCTCGTGCGCGGCGCGCTGCGCGTCGTGGTCTTGGGAGTGGTGGTGGTCTTGGCGGTGGTCGTCTGACCCTTTTGCAGGATGATGCCGCCGCGCGGGTTCTGCGTGGTGGGCCGCTGGGCGGTCACGCCGTAGGTGCGCTGCGTGGTGGTGCGGCGCGTCGTGGTGGTGGTGTGACGACGGCCGTCGCGGTCATGGTGACGCGAGACCTGCGTGCTGTTGCAGCCCTGCTTCTTGGCGAGGCCGGGAGGCAGGTCGCAGTCGCCCCAGCCGGTCTTCTTGCCCTGGTCCCAGCCGTGCGGGCGCTGATCGGGACCCTGCGCGGACGAGCCGCTGCCGGAGTGATGGCCGCCCCGGTCCCTGTCTTTCCCCTTGCCCTTGCCGTGGTCGTCGTCGCCGTCGTCGTGGTTGTTCTTGCCGTGCTCGGTGGCCGTGTTCTTGCCCTTGCCGCCGCCTTGGCCGCCGCCCTTGTTATTGCCCTTCGCGAAGGCTGCGCCGGAGAGCGAGAACGTCACGGCGAGCGCCAGCACGGTGATCCAGATCTTCCGCATACTTCCTCCTCAGCAGGGCGCGATTGTCGTCCATTCGGCCAGGGGGTGCAAGTAACGCGGGGACATGTCCGGCGCTATCTTGTTGAAAAAACAGAACTATTTCCAGGAGATGCAATCGCGGTCCCAAGCCGTATGAGGACTTAGATGCGGCGTGAGTAGCTGCCGGGGAGGAAAAATCACGCCTGTTCGGCGCGTTCGTTCTGCTTGCGGCCGGCGAGGACGAACTCGAGGCGCTCGACCTTGCCGCCGGCGATGCGATTCAGGGCCTCGAGATAGTGGAGGGCGAAGCCGTTGAGCTGGTTGCGCCAGCCGGCGTCGGGCACCTGGACCTGGAGGACGCCGGCCTCGAGTCGCAGGGCGCGCGTCTTGTCGGCGACGGCGGTGCCGCAGACCAGTGGCCACGCCAGCACGGCGGCCTCTTCCGGCGGCGCCTTGCTGAGCGCTTCGGCGACGATCTTCTTCAGCCCGGTGGCGGCTCGTTCCATGGGAGCAGCGATTCTACACCCGGGTAGCGCCGGCGAGTCGCCGGCGCCTACCCACAGACTTCCTCGTAGCGCGGGCGAGTCGCCGGCTACCGCAGCGCTTACTTGGTCAGGATCCAGCCGCCGTCGATGAGCGCCGCCTTCATGGTGGTGGTCGTGCTCGAGCCCTGGGACTTCTCGCTGAAGACGATCTCGGCCTTGTCGTCACCCTTCTGCACGACCTTGGTGAGCTTCATGGTGAGCGGGTAGGCCTCCTTGAGGAACTTCATGATCTCGGCGCCCTGCGGCCCGTCGAGGTCGGCGGCCATGTCGGGGGTGATGAGCTTCTTCAGTCCGGCCTTGTCGCCGGCGCGCGCGGCCTTCACGAAGGCGAGGGCGAGCCGGGCCGGCGGGCTATCGAGCGGCAGCAGCTTCTCGGGGAGGGGCGCGGGTTTCGGCTGGATGTTGGCGGAGAAATCGATGTTGAACTCCCACGACTTGCCGAAGCTCTCTTCCGGCCCGCTGTAGAGGCGGCCGGTGATGCGCTTGCCGTCGAAATATTTCAGGTCGAGCTTGCCGATGCCGGAGACGGAGAGCGGGTCTTCCAGTCCGGAGTGATAGAGCTGGCCGCCGCGCGGGCTCTTGTTCTCGTCGAGGCGCATCTCGATGGCGGTGAGCTTGCCGTCGCGGAACGATTGCGAGAGGCCGAATTCTTCCTGCAGCATCTCGTCGGTCACCGGGACGTCGGTGAAGAACAGGAAGAGCGTGTCCTTGGTCTCATCGAAGGTGTCGGGCTTGATGAGGGCGTAGACGTGGCGCATCTGGACGGTCTTGCCGCCGGCGACAAAGGTGCCCTTGGCGGCGCCGGGGGCGAGAGCAGCCTGGCCCCACAGCAGCGTGGTGGCGAAGCAGAACAGAGCGAGGAGGAAGAGACGCGTGCGCATGGTGTCTCCTGTGAAAGGGGATGAAAGGGGGTGGAAGAACGGTAATCGGCAGGCGGGCCGCGTGTCACGCGAAATCGGATGGAAAAGCGCACCACAAAGGACACAAAGGTCGCACCAAGGTGCTGAGCAGAAGGTGGCTGTTGCGCACATTGCAAAGGAGTTAGGGTGTGTTACCGGCGTAATCTTGCTCCTTTCCCGGAACGGGCGCATGATGCGCAGCGTTTCGAGCCGGCCACTGAACGGCGGGCAGTTCGCGAGATGCGGTGGCCGGCGGCAGAGGAAGTGCACGATGCCGGTCACACGACAGATCGGCTCCCCCGTAACACGTTCGAGGATCACGGACGCGGTCCTGGTAGTGCTGGTGCTGATGGCCGCGGCCGTCGCGTACTGGTTCTTCCGCTAGTCCTGGACAGGGAACTCGCGCTGCACGAACTCGAGCGCGTCCTGCCTGGAGGCGAAGCGACCTTCGAGCTGGGCGTCTTCGGCGGCCTGCAGCATGCGCTTGAACTCCGGGCCGGGGCGGTGACCCAAAGCGATGAGGTCGCGGCCGGTGATGAGCGGCTGGGGGCGGATCTCTTCCGGCGGCGTCTCGGCCAGCTTCTGCTTGACGAATTCGTACAAGGAAAGGTCGCCATGGCTCGACAGGCAGTCCATGCGGTGCAGCTCCAGGTGCTCCTCGAACTGTGGGAGGCGGAAGAAGCGCTTGAGCGTCGAGGCTTTCATGCGGGGCGCGTCGGCGAAGCGCAGGTGGTTGGCGACCAGGGCGCAGACGTGCTCGGTGTCGGCATGGGAGAGGCGGAGCCGCTGAGCGATCTGCTGCGCCATGCGCTCGCCGACCTCTACATGGCCGTCGAAGCGGATGCGGTCGGGAGCGACGCGGAAGGTGGGCGGCTTTCCGACGTCGTGCAGCAGGGCACCGAGCGCGAGCGCCGGCGAGCATCCAGCCTGCAGTTTCTCGAGGATAAGGAGTGTGTGGACCCAGACGTCGCCCTCCGGGTGGAACTGCGGCGGCTGCTGCACACCTTTCATCCGTTCGACCTCCGGCAGCACCTGGTGGAGTAGTCCGGTGTGGTCGAGCAGCTCGAAGGCGCGGCGGGCCGCGCCCTCCGTCAACATCTTCACGATCTCGTCGCGGATGCGCTCGTGGCTGACCTGGTGGATGTGCGGGGCCAGGCGGCGGATGGCGGCGAAGGTGGCGTCGTCGATGCGGTAGCCGAAGCGCGCGGCAAAGCGCACCGCGCGCAGCATCCGCAGCTTGTCCTCGGCAAAGCGCCGGTCGGGCTCGCCGATGGTACGGATGAGCTTGCGCTCGAGGTCGGCACGGCCGCCGACGAAGTCGAGCACCTCGCCCGACAGCGGGTCCATGAGCAGGCCGTTGATGGTGAAGTCGCGGCGCTGCACATCCTCTTCAGCGGTCTTGGCGTACACCACCGCATCGGGATGGCGGCCGTCGGAGTAGCCGACGTCGGAGCGGAAGGTGGCGACCTCGACGTTGAAGAAGGCGTCGTGAGTCGTCGGCCCTCGGTCGTCGGCCGCGAGGCCCTCGAACGGAACCAGCACGACGCCGAACTGCACTCCCACCGCAAAAGTCTTGGGGAAGATGGCCATGACCTGCTGGGGCGTGGCGCCGGTGGCGACGTCGTAGTCGGTAGGCTCGCGGCCGAGGACGAGATCGCGCACACAGCCGCCCACCAGCCACGCCTGGTGGCCGCGGTCGCGCAGCGTGCGCACGATCAAGGTGGCTGCTTCTTTGGGGGTCATGGCGTCCTCGCCATGATAGAGGAACGCTCTTGGCTAAGACTCCTGGAGCCAAGAGCCAAGAGCCAAAAGCGAGCTACTGCTGCGGGGCGTGGGCGCGGAGGACTTCGCGGATCTCGCGGTTGATGCGGGCGGAATCGCGGACGGCGGTGTCGATCATGTCGGCCCAGCGCTTGCTGACGTCGTCGAGCTTGGACTGCTGGAGCAGGTAGCTGGCCTGCATGATGGTCTCGATGGCGTTGGAGAGGTCGTGGGCGAGGGTACGGAGCTGCTTGTTCACTTCCGGCGTCATGCCTGGTTGAGTCCCTCTTTGGGGTTGTGGCGACATTCCGCCCTCCTCGCACTCGGAATACTAAATACTACTCGGCCGGACAGCGTGAGTGATTGGACACGCAAACCCGGCTGAACGTTGTACGTGCGGCCCTCGGAGGAGGGCCTTCCGTAATCTGCCGTCCCGCTCCCGCGGATGCTACGGTGCGCCCACCGGACTAAGGCAAAAACCTAGGCTCGACTACTACTTTTGGCGTATCGGCGGAGCGACAGGCCAAGCGTAGCATGACCGCCTTAATCCCAGTGAGCTAGTCCCAACGAAGTAAGACCGTGTTACGGAGTGCCGTCCCCCAGGCGGCCGCAGGGGGAAGCTGTGCGCACAACCGTCGCAACCGTCATCGTGCTCGTGCTTACGGCCGGCGCCTTTGCCGGCGACCTGGTCATCCAACCCACGACCACGCGTACCGCGGAGAGCGGCAACAATACCAGCGGGGCGGACTCGTTCACCACGCAGACCAACGGCAACCCGGCGCCGGCGAACATCTCGAAGCTGGCGGTGCGGAGCCTGCTGTATGCGGGGGCGACGACGAAGATCTACGCGCACTTCATGCCGTGGTTCGGCGGCGCCAACCACATGTGGGTGGGATATCGCTCGGACGACCGCGCCCAGGTCAACAAGCAGGTCGACGACATGATGAGCCGCGGCTATGACGGCGCCATCGTGGACTGGTACGGCCCGAACTACAGCCGGGAGAACAACACCACGCTCTACCTGCGGGACGAAGCCGAGACGCGCGGCGGCCTGTTCCACTTCGCGGTGATGGAGGACGTGGGCGCGCTCAACAAATGCGCCAACACCGCGGGGTGCGACGTCACGCAGCGGCTGATCGATGACCTGAACTACGCGGCCGCGACCTACTACCCCTCGCCGGCGTACCTGCGCATGGGCGGGCGGCCGGTGATGTTCTTCTTCGGCGTGGACAAGTATGCCATCGACTGGACCCGGGCGCGCGCCGGCGTCAACGGCAACCCGCTGTTCATCTTCCGCCAGTCGAGCGCCTTCACGCACGCGCAGTCCGACGGCGGCTTCTCCTGGGTCGGCATCAGCACCGACAGCTCGGTGATGGGGCTGGGCTACCTGGATGATTTCTACGCGACCGGGCTGAAGTATCCGACCAAGCAGATCGTGGGCTCCGCTTATCCGGGGTTCAACAACACGCTGGCGGCGTGGGTGTCGAACCCGCCGAAGATCGTGGACCGGCAGTGCGGGCAGACGTGGCTGGCGACGCTGGCGGAGGCCGGGAAGTACTTCTCCGCGAGCAAGCAGCTCGTCTCCATGCAGATGGTGACGTGGAACGACTACGAAGAGGGCAGCGAACTGGAGACCGGCATCGACAGCTGCCTCGCGGTCAATTCGACGGTCAGCGGCTCGGTGTTGAGCTGGAGCATCGCGGGCTCGCCTTCGGTGGTGGACCACTTCAACATCTTTCTCTCGCTCGACGGCGAGAACCTGATGAAGCTGACCTCGCTGGACGCCGCGCAGCGCGCGGTCGACCTGGCGAGCTTCGGGATCGGCCCGGGCAACTACACGCTGTTCGTGCAGGCGTACGCGAAGCCGTCGCTGCGCAACGCGCTGTCGGCGGCGGTGCCGTATTCGTTGAACGACCAGGCGCCGCTGGTGAGCGTGGCGCTGGACCGCACCTCGGGCGTGGCGCCGGAGACGGTGACCGCGACGGTCACGACGTCGGATCCCGACGGCTGGGTGGCCTCGACCACCATCGATTTCGGCGACGGCAGCGCGGCGGTCGCGGGCGTGAGCGCCTCGCATGAATACGCCGGCGCCGGCAACTACGTGGTGACGGCGACCTCGACCGACGACCGCGGCGCGACGGCCAGGGCCACGGCCACGGTCGCCATCGCGGCGAACCAGCCGCCGGCAGCCGCGCTTTCGCTCTCGCCGGGCTCGGGCGCGGCGCCGCTGGCGGTGACCGCCTCGAGCGCGAACTCCACCGACGCGGACGGGAGCATCGTGTCCTCGAGCATCGACTTCGGCGACGGGACGATCGTGGCTGGGCCGGTGGCCAGCCACACGTACACGACGAGCGGCAGCCGCACCGTCACGGTCACCGTGAAGGACAACAAGGGGGCCACCTCGACCGCCAGCGGCACCGTCGACGTGACCGCGGTGTCCGCGGTGACCATCACTTCGCCGGCGGAGGGGGCGACGCTGGCCGCACCGGTGCGGGTGGCCGCCAGCGGGACCTCGGGCAGCGAGGTCTGGCTGACGCAGATCTATCTGGACGGCAAGAAGGTGACCGAGGTGGCAGGCGCGAGCATCGACACCACGCTCAGCCCGGCGCCGGGCGCGCACAAGATCACCGTGCAGTGCTACGACCGCGCGAACAACATCTTCAAGTCGAGCGTGAACGTGACGGTGGTGAACCAGCCGCCGGCGGCCGCGCTCTCGGTCACGCCGCTCAGCGGCACGGCGCCGGTGACGGTGACGGCATCGACGGCGGGCTCCACGGATAGCGATGGCACGGTCGCGTCGTCGTCCATCGACTTCGGCGACGGCACGGTGCTGCCCGGTCCGAGCGCGAGCCACACCTACAGCACGGCGGGCACGAAGACGATCACGGCGACCGTGACCGACAACCTGGGCGCGACGTCCAGCACGACCGCTACGGTGACGGTGAGCGCGCCGAACCAGCCGCCGGTGGCGAAGCTGGCAGTCACGCCGACCAGCGGGATGGCGCCGCTGACGGTGAGCGCATCGACCAGCGGCTCGGCCGACCCGGACGGCACGATCACGGCGGTGAAGATCGACTTTGGCGACGGCTACGTGGCGTCCACTGCCTCGG
The DNA here is from genome assembly GCA_035457425.1 of Terriglobales bacterium. Classification (NCBI taxonomy): domain Bacteria; kingdom Pseudomonadati; phylum Acidobacteriota; class Terriglobia; order Terriglobales; species Terriglobales bacterium. Next base: position 13,696 of record DATIBR010000153.1, on the reverse strand, counting down.
CGACGCACCAGTACGCCATCGTTGGCACCTACACCGTGCGCGCGACCGTGACCGACGACAAGGGAGCGAGCGCGACGGCGAGCCAGACGGTCTCGGTGACCGCGGGCGTGACCATCACCTCGCCGCTGCCCGGCAGCACGGTGACGTCGCTGGTCACGGTGAAGGCGACGGCGGTGGCGGCCAAGCCCATCACGTCGATGAAGGTGTACATCGACAACGTGCTGCGCTATAGCGTGAGCGGGGCGAGCGTCCTGACGTCACTCAGCGCCTCCAACGGCGGGCACACGCTGCGGGTAGAGGCCCTGGATTCCGGCGGGGCGAAGTACTCGAGCAGCGTGAGCTTCACGGTGCGGAAGGGGACCGTTTCGCCCATCCGCTCGACGATGTAGCGACTAGCCGACGATGGTCTGTCCGGGTTGGGGCGCGCGCTCGCTGGGGCGCGAGAGCCGGAAGCTGACGCGCAGGCCGCGCGAGATGTGGTCGATGCGCAGCGGCTTGTTCAGCGCCAAGTGCGCGCCGGCGGAGAGCGCCTGCTTCACCGGCAACTCTTGCGGCAGCAGGGCTACCACCACCGTGGCATTCTCGTGATGCGTGCGGATGCCGGCCACGAGCTGCAGGGCCAGGTCCGTGTCGTCGAAATCGACGATCACACCGTCATAGTTACGCTTGAGAAGGGCCAGTGCCTCCACCGTCCCGGCGCACTCCTCGGGCACGACTGAGAACTGGGCGAAAGCGCGCTTCAAGAGCGCGCGCGTGTCGGCATCGGCACTGGAAACAAGGAATCTGCTGGGCACCTGGGAGTCCCCTTTTTGTAGTGAAAAAGTGGCGAAACTCTATCACGCTCCCCGACGGGGAGGAAGTGGCAAAGTCGTAATACGAGATACCGCAGGGAATGTGACCCGCGAAAGGAGTGATGCAGAAGGAGTTATTGGTGCCGAAGAAGGGACTCGAACCCCCACGCCCTTGCGGGCACATGGACCTGAACCATGCGCGTCTGCCAATTCCGCCACTTCGGCTTGATTGCGCAGCCTTGCGGCTGCCGTATCGAGGCAGGGACTACCCGTTCATTTTCGCCGAGGGCGGAAGGCCTGTCAAATTGCGGCTCTCGTCATATACTGGCGGACTCCCCATGTCCGTCACACTCGACCAGATCGTAGGCGCGCGCCGCCAGGAGGTGGCGCGCACCAAGGCGGCGGCGGACTTCGCCGCGCTGCGCCGGCAGGCGGAACGCCATCCGCCGCGCGGCTTCCGGCGGGCGCTCGAGGCGGCCGCCCGCACGCGCCCGGCGATCATCGCGGAACTGAAGAAGGCGTCGCCGTCGAAGGGCGTGCTGCGCGGCAGCTTCCCGGTGGGGAGGCTGGCGACCGCGCTCGCGCGCGGGGGCGCGGCAGCGCTCTCGGTCCTGACGGAAGAGCAGCACTTCCAGGGGTCGCTCAGCAACCTGCGGGAAGCGTCGGCAGCGACGGAGCTGCCATGCCTGCGCAAAGATTTCATGGTGGACGAGTTCCAGGTGCTGGAGGCGCGCGCGCACAACGCCGACGCCATCCTGCTGATCGTCGCCGCGCTCTCGGACGACGAGCTGCGGCGGCTGCACCACGCGGCGCGGGAAGACGGCCTCGACGTGCTGGTCGAGGTGCACGACGAAGCGGAACTGGAGCGCGCCGCTCACCTGGGCGCCGACCTCATCGGCGTGAACACGCGCGACCTGCGGACCTTCGAGGTCGATCTGCAGACGGCGGTGCGGCTTGCCCCGAAGATCCCCGCCGGCGCGCTGAAGGTCGCCGAAAGCGGCATCCACACGGCGGAAGACGTTCGGCTGTTGCGCGCGGCAGGGTACGCCGCGTTCCTCATCGGAGAGACGCTGATGAAGGCGGAGGATCCCGGCGAGGCGCTGCAGCGCCTGCTGGGGGAAGCCAAGGCGCCGCCGGCGGGCGCGGCCGGCGCGGCGACACGCGGCACCGGAACGGAAGACTGATGGCCATCTGGATCAAGATCTGCGGCACGACGAGCGTGGAGGACGCCGAGACGGTGGCGGCGGCGGGCGCGAGCGCGGTGGGGTTCGTGTTCGCGCGCAGCCCGCGGCGCGTCGCCGCGCTCGACGCGCGGACGATCGCGACGCGGCTGCCGGCGACGCTGCAGCGCGTGGGAGTGTTTGTGAACGAGAAGCCGGAGCGCGTGCGCGACATCGTGAGCCGCGCCGGCCTGACCGCCGTGCAGCTCCATGGCGAAGAGACGCCGGAGTACGCGCAGAATCTTTTCAGCGCGGCCCCGCCCCCGTCGGACATGGGCTATCCGGCAGAGCGGCGGCGGGCGACGCGCATCTTCAAGGCCATCCCGATGGACGGCGAGGCGGGCGCGAAGATCGCCAAGTTCCTCGCGGCGGGCGACGCCGTCGACGCCTTCGTGCTCGACACCGCCGGCGAGCTGCGCGGCGGCTCCGGCAAGACGTTTCCCTGGGAGGCGGCCGCCGGCCTGATGAAAGAGTTCCCGCAAGTGCGGTTCGTGATCGCCGGCGGGCTGAACCCGGAAAACGTCGGGGAGGCGGTCGCGAAGCTGCGGCCGTGGGGCGTCGATGTGTCCAGCGGCGTCGAGAAGCAGCCCGGCGTCAAGATCCAGGACCGCGTCTTCGCCTTCGTGGACGCGGTGCGCGCCGCCGAGAAAGCCCTCAAAGTCTAGCCCCATGACTCCCCGGTCCACTGCCGCAGCCGCTCCCGGACGTTTTGGTCCCTACGGCGGGCGCTACGTCCCCGAGACGCTGGTGGCGGCGCTGGAGGAATTGGAGCGGGCGTATGGCGCGGCGCGGCGCGACAAGAGGTTCCAGCGGCGCTTGCAGGAGCTGCTGGAGCAGTACGCCGGGCGGCCGACGCCGCTCTACTTCGCCGAGCGGATGACGCGCGAACTGGGCGGCGCGCAGGTCTACCTGAAGCGCGAAGACCTGCTGCACACAGGCGCGCACAAGATCAACAACTGCATCGGGCAAGCGCTGCTGGCCGAGCGCATGGGGAAGCGGCGCATCATCGCCGAGACCGGTGCGGGACAGCACGGCGTGGCCAGCGCGACGGTGTGCGCGCTGTTCGGCTTCCAATGCGTCGTCTACATGGGGACCGAAGACATGCGGCGGCAGGAGCTGAACGTCTTCCGGATGCGGCTGCTGGGGGCGGAAGTGCGCGGCGTGGGTTCCGGGTCACGCACGCTCAAGGACGCTATCAACGAGGCGATGCGCGACTGGGTGACGAACGTGCGCAGCACGCACTACCTGCTGGGGTCGGTGCTGGGGGCGCATCCGTATCCCACGATGGTGCGCGATTTCCAGTCGGTGATCGGGCGCGAGGCGCGCAAGCAGGTGCTGAAGCAGGCGGGCAAGCTTCCGGCGGCGGTGATCGCCTGCGTCGGGGGCGGGTCGAACGCCATCGGCATCTTCCACGAGTTCCTGGGCGACAAGCGCGTGAAGCTCATCGGCGTGGAGGCCGGCGGGCGCAGCGCGCGCCTGGGCGAGCACGCCGCGCGCTTTCTGGGCGAGGGCGGCGCACCCGGCGTGCTGCAGGGAACGTTCTCCTATGTCTTGCAGGACGAAGCCGGGCAAGTCGCGAGCACGCACTCGGTCTCGGCGGGGCTGGACTATCCCTCGATCGGGCCGGAGCATGCCTGGCTGCACGATTCGCGGCGCGCGGAGTACGTGGCGGCGTCGGACGAGCAGGCGCTGGCGGCCTGCCAGTCGCTCGCGCGCACCGAGGGGATCATCCCGGCGCTGGAGTCGGCGCACGCGGTGGCGGAGCTGGTGAAGCGCGCGCCGCGGATGAAGAAGTCGGATGTGGTGATCGTGAACATTTCGGGTCGGGGAGATAAGGACATCGGGATACTCCGCGAGAACCTGCGGTTCTGACATGAATCTCGACCTTCAACCGACGCTGACCGGCAAGCTGGTCGAACTGCGTCCGCTGGGCGCGGAGGACTTTGATGCGCTTTACGCCGCGGCCAGCGACCCGCTCATCTGGGAGCAGCATCCGGAGCGGCGCCACGAGCGGGCGGTGTTCGAGCAGTTCTTTGCCGGGGCGATGGAGTCAGGCGGCGCGCTGGCTGTGATCGAGCGCAAGACCGGGAAGGTCATCGGCACGTCGCGCTACGCCCGGCTGGTTCCCGGAGAGCAGGTCGAGATCGGGTGGACTTTCCTGGAGCGCGCGTACTGGGGCGGCGAGTACAACGGCGAGATGAAGCGGTTGATGCTGGAGCACGCGTTCCGTTTCGTCGAGCGCGTAGTATTCACGGTCGCCGAGAAGAACCTGCGCTCGCAGAAAGCGGTGGAGAAGATCGGCGGCGTCCGCGTCGGCACGGAGAGGCGCACCGGGCCGGAGGGCGCGCCGCAGGAGAACGTGGTGTTCGCCATCACGAAGGAAGCGTGGAAGGCGGTGCACGCCTAGCCATGCCGCTGCGATTCGACAAGAAGCCCGCGCTGGTCGCGTACGTCACGTGCGGCGACCCCGCGATGGAGGTCACGCGCGACATCGTGCTGGCCGCCATCGACGCGGGTGCGGACGTGGTGGAACTGGGCGTGCCGTTCTCCGACCCGGTGGCGGACGGCCCGGTCATCCAGCGCGCCAGCGAGCGCGCGCTGCGCGCGGGCGCGACGCTGAAGAAGATCCTGGCGATGGCGCGGGAAGTGCGGGCGTTGAAACCGAAGGCCGGCCTGCTCATCTTTTCTTACTTGAACCCGGTGCTGCGGATGAGGCTGGAGCGGTTCTGCGCCGCCGCGGCCGACGCCGGCATCGATGGCGCGCTGCTCACGGACATGACGGTGGAAGAGGCGGGCGACTACCTGGAATGCATGCGACGGCGGAAGCTGGCGACGGTGTTCCTGGCCGCGCCGACCTCGAGCGATGCGCGCCTGGAGAAGATCGCGGCGGCGTCTTCCGGGTTCGTGTACGCGGTGTCGCGCACGGGCGTGACCGGGGCGCGGCAGGAAGTCTCGAGCGAGGCCCAGCAACTGGTCGCGCGCGTCCGAAAGTATTCGAAGCTGCCGGTGGCGGTGGGTTTCGGCATCTCAACACCGGAGCAGTTCGCCGCGGTCGGCGCGTGGGCGGACGGCGTGGTGGTGGGCAGCGCGATCGTGGAGCGCATCGAGGCGAATCGCGGCCGCGAACCGGAGGCGGTGGCAAACTTCATTGGCTCGCTGAAGCGTCATGCCGCCGCCTCGGCGCGGAGCTGGATGGGCTGATGTCTGACGTCGGAAGACGGAGGGCTGTTCCTATGGACATCGCTGGTTGGCGGAAGAAGATCGACGAACTCGACCGCAAGATGGTCGAGCTGCTGAACGAGCGTGCGCGGGCGGCGAAGGAGATCGGCAAGCTGAAGCGCACGACCGACATGCCCATCTACGAGCCGGAGCGCGAGAAGCGCATCTTCGAGAACGTGCGGCAGGTGAACCAGGGTCCGCTGACGGACCTGGACCTGACGCAGGTGTTTGAACGGATCATCGACATCATGCGGAACCTGCAGAAGAAGGAGATCGTGCCGCCGGAGAGAGAGAAGCAGGCTGCGGCGGGCGGCACGGAATTCGATTCGGACGTGAACGAATGATCGTCGCGATGCAGCCCCACGCGAGCGAAGAGCAGATCCAGCACGTGATCGAGCGGCTGGTGAACATGGGCTTCGAGGTCCACCGCTCGACCGGCACGCAGCAGACGGTGCTGGGGGCGGTAGGGCCGCGCATCGACTTCGACATCCGCGACATCGAGGCGCTGTCGGGCGTAGGCGAGGTGCACCGCATCTCGGCGCCCTACAAGCTGGTCGGGCGGACGTGGCGGCCCGAGGGCACGGTCATCCAGTTCAAGAACGGCGTGCAGCTGGGCGGGGAAGACGTCCACGTGATGGCGGGGCCGTGCTCGGTGGAATCGCGCGAGCAGCTCTTTGCGGTCGCCGAGGCGGTGAGCAAGGCGGGCGCGAAGTTCCTGCGCGGCGGCGCCTTCAAGCCGCGGACGTCACCGTATTCCTTCCAGGGCCTGGGCGAAGAAGGGCTCAAGCTGCTGCGCGAGGCGGGGGACAAGTTCGGCATGCTGGTGGTGAGCGAGGTCATGGAGATCTCGCAGATCGCGCTGATGCTGCCGTACGTCGACGTGCTCCAGGTGGGCGCGCGCAACATGCAGAACTTCAACCTGCTGCGCGAGCTGGGGAAGGCGCGCAAGCCGGTGCTGCTGAAGCGCGGCATCGCGGCGACCATCGAGGAGCTGCTGCTTTCGGGCGAGTACCTGATGGCGGGCGGCAACTACGAGGTCATGCTGTGCGAGCGCGGCATCCGCACCTACGAGACCTACACGCGCAACACGCTCGACATCTCGGCCATCCCGATCGTCCACAAACTCTCGCACCTGCCGATGGTGTGCGACCCGTCGCACGGCACCGGGCGGCGCGAGAAGGTCGCGCCCATGGCGCGGGCCTCGGTCGCCGCGGGCGCCGACGCCGTGCTGGTCGAGGTGCATAACGAGCCCGAGAAGGCGCTCTCCGACGGCGCGCAGTCGCTCTATCCCGAGCAGTTCGAGGAGCTGATGAAGCAGCTGCGGATGATCGCGCCCGCCGTCGGGCGCAAGCTCGCGTAGCACGATTCACCACGGAGGCACGGAGAACACGGAGGCCCTCTTTTCTTGCTTGTCTTGCTCCGTGGCCTCCGCGTCTCCGTGGTAAAAACAAACCCTTGTTCAAGCAGATCACCATCGTCGGGACCGGGCTGATCGGCGGCTCGGTCGGGCTGGCGCTCAAGCGCGCGCGCTTCCGCGGGAAAGTCATTGGCTGCGACGAGCCCGCAGTGCTGGCCGTCGCGCAGAAGCGCAAGGCCATCGACCGCGGCGCGCGCGACTGCGGGCAGGCGCTGCGCGGCTCCGACCTGGTGGTGCTGGCGACGCCGGTCGGCGCCATCATCGATCTTCTCGACCGTTTCGGCCCGTCGCTGGGCAAGAACGTGTTCGTTACCGACGTCGGGAGCACGAAAGCAGAGATCGTCGCGTGCGCGCAAAGAGTGTTCGGGCGCGATGCGGCGCGGCGTTTCCTGGGCGGTCATCCGATGGCGGGCAAGGAGCTGGGCGGCATCGAACACGCCGACGCGCAGCTGTTCCGCGGCAGGCCATGGTTCATGACGCCCTTGGCGGGACAGGAGCTGGACGAGGGTCCGGCGGCGGCGTGGACAGAGCTGCTGGGAACGATCGGCGCGCGGGTGATGACGCAGACCGCGGACCGGCACGACCGGATGGCCGCGTGGACCAGTCACCTGCCGCAGATGCTCTCGACCGCCCTGGCCTCGACGCTGGAGGATTTTCGGGAGCGGTTCGCGGAAGAGTTCGGCGACGACCTGGACCCGGAGGAATCCGGTGGGCGCGCGCTGCGCGAGATGACCCGCATCGCGGCCAGCCCCTACGAGATGTGGCGCGACATCGCCCTGACGAACACGACGAACATCGCCGACGCGCTGCTGCAGCTCGAGCAGAAGCTGATGCATATGCGCGAGAACCTGCGGACGCGCGGGCTGGAAGAGGAGTTCTGCCGCGCGCGCGGTCAAAACCTCAAGGCGGAGGCGCAGGGTACGCTGAGAGATCCGCGGAGCAAGAATAAGAAAAAGACAAAGCAGACGTGACCTCGGCGTCCCCTGCGTCTCGGCGTTGGATCTGTCTTTCGTTTGCGCCGGCGGAATCCGCCCACTAGAATCCACCTCTTATGAACAAAGTGGTTGCGAACGCGGATGAGGCCATCCGCGACGTTCAGGACGGCGCCTCGATCATGGTCGGCGGGTTCGGGCTGTGCGGCATCCCGGAGAACCTGATCGCCGCGCTGGTCCGCAAGGGCGTGAGGAACCTGACGACCATCTCCAACAACGCCGGCGTCGACGAGTTCGGGCTGGGCAAGCTGCTGCAGTCCGGCCAGATCAAGAAGCACATCGGCACCTACGTGGGCGAGAACAAGCTGCTGGAGACGATGGTGCTCACCGGCAAGCTGGAGCTGGAGCTCAACCCGCAAGGGACGTTCTCGGAGCGGATCCGCGCGGGCGGCGCGGGCATCCCGGCGTTCTTCACGCCGACCGGCTACGGCACGGTGATCGCCGAAGGCAAGGAGACGCGCGAGTTCGACGGCCGGCCGTACGTCATGGAAAAGGCGCTCCGTGCCGACTTCGCGCTCATCAAGGCATGGAAGGGCGACACGTGGGGGAACCTGATCTATCGCAAGACCGCGCGCAACTTCAATCCGATGATGGCGACGGCGGCAAAGGTCACGATCGCGGAGGTCGAGGAACTGGTCGAGATCGGGGAACTCGACCCCGACAAGGTCCACACGCCGAGCGTCTACGTGAAGCGGATCTTCCAGGGCGTGAACTACGAGCGCCGCATCGAGAAGCGCACGGTGCGCAAGGCGAGTTCGCCGCAGATGAACGCAGAAGAACGCAGGTAGGGAAAAGGCGAGGCACATCAGGCCGCCGAGCCGCCTGCCGAAAGGCCTAAACGAACATGGCGACGCCAACCAAGCCGAGCGGTTTGTCGCGCAGCGACACCGAAAACAAAGACAAGCAGAAGGACACCGTCAAGCGCGACCGGATCGTGAAGCGCATCGCCCAGGAGCTGCGCGACGGCTTTTACGTGAACCTCGGCATCGGCATGCCGACGCTGGTGGCGAACCACGTGCCGAAGGGCATGCAGGTGGTGTTGCAGAGCGAGAACGGCATGCTGGGCATCGGGCCGTTCCCCATCGAAGGCCAGGAAGACGCCGACCTGATCAACGCGGGCAAGGAGACGGTGAGCGAGATCCCCGGCACGGCGTACTTCAGCTCGGCGGATTCGTTCGCGATGATCCGCGGCGGGCACATCGACCTGAGCGTCCTCGGCGCGATGGAAGTGGACGAGGAAGGGAACCTCGCCAACTGGATGATCCCCGGCAAGATGGTGAAGGGCATGGGCGGCGCCATGGACCTGGTGGCGGGCGCGCGCCGCGTGGTCATCGCGATGGAGCACACCACCAAGGACGGCAGCCCCAAGATCCTGAAGAAGTGCACGCTGCCGCTGACGGGCGTGAAGGTGGTGGACACGATCGTCACCGAGATGGCGTACATCCGTGTCGTTGCGGGCGAAGGGCTGGTGCTGGAGGAAGTCGCGCCGGGACTGACGGCGGCCGACGTCCAGAAAGCCACGGAAGCAAGATTGATCGTCAGTCCGGCCCTGAAGACCATGCAGTTCTGACTCGACAGGAGGACCAGGACCATGCGGCACCTCCGGCTCATTGCGGTCGTATTCCTCTCGACTCTGTGCGTGGCGCAGCTTCCCACGCGCGTCGCGCTCACCTCGAAGCCGAAGTACCTGAAGGACGTCCCGCGCGATTTCCGCGAGTTCTCGGAAGACGAGCTGCGACAGTCCATCAAGGTCGTCGCGGGGCGCAGCCATGCGGTGTTCGGCTACAACACGCCCGAGGTCCGCGTGCAGTTGCCGAAAGTGAGCAACAGCGCGTACTCGACCATCGATTTTGGCGAGGGCACCACCACGCTGGTCGACGCCAAGGGCAATCCGGTGGAGTTCGAGCTGGAGCGCGGCATCTACGACGAAGAGAAGTTCTCCGACGAGATCCGCTTCCGCAATCCCAACAGCGAGGACGAGAAGCCGCTGGCGTTCGCGCGCGCCAAGGGGACGGTGAAGGTGAAGTACCCGCTGGCGGTGAAGACGCTGAAGCTCACGCCGGCGCAGCGCGGCCCGAAGGAGCTGGGGGTGAAGTTCAAGGGGCCGTACGTCAGCTTCGACGAAGAAGCCGCGGGCGTGGCCGACGCATCGTCGGACCACCTGAAGCCGATCCGCGCGTACGATGCGGCGGGCCACCTGCTCGAGCCCGCGTCGTACTCGGAGACCTCGACCGACGCGGACGGCGTCTTCCGCAAGAAGATGGCGTTCTACGGCGTGGTGGCGCGGCTGGAGCTCGACACGGTCGAGGGCTGGGCGGAGCTGGAGATCCCGTTCGAGTTGCCGCCGGCGATGCTGCTGCCCGCGGGCCACGAAGGGGAAGATCCCGCCTCGTACCAGCAGTAGCGGCGCAGCGGCGCTAGGCGTGCCGCGGACCGCGCAGCAGGCGGGCCGGCAGGCAGATGAGCGCGCGCAGGAACTCGAGCACGCCGCCCACGGCGATGCCGACGATGCGGAACGGCAGCAGCAGCAGCCACGCCACGGGATAGAGCACGAGCGCCAGCAGCGCGAGCGGCCAGCACAGCACCAGCAGGATGCACCACAGCAGGAACGTACACATGGCTCGACCTCTGCTCAGGGATACGTTCCTGCCGCGGCGGAGGTTCCCGCTAGCCGGCCTTCACGTGGCACTGCTTGCAGGTCGTCGGCGCCTTCTTGCCGGCGGCGTTCTCCTTGGTGTGGCAGTCGATGCACGTGCCCTTCTTGGCGGCGGCATCGTGGAAAGCCGCCTGGCGGGCGGTCTTCATGCCGGCCTGCACCGGCTTGGTGTGGCAGGTGCGGCAGGCTTCCTGCGGCTTGGTCGCCGCCTTCTCCGGCTTTGACGGATGGTGGCAAGTCGCGCAATCGACTTTGTGCTTGGCGTGGTCGAAGGTGACGACGCCGAGCGCGCTGTCCTTCATCGCGATGGGTTTGGCGGGCGGCGCGGGAGCCTTCTCCGGCGCGGCTGCCGCCTTCGGCATTGCCGGGGCAGGCTCGGCCTTCGCCACCGTCGTGGGCGCGGCGGAAGGCGCCGGCGCGGTGGCTGCCGGCTGCGCCGCCGCAGGCTTGTCAGCGGCTTGCTGCTGCTGGCATCCGAAGGTCACCAGCAGGAGGAACACGAGAAGAAGATTACGCATGGGAGCTCCTTTGGGGCTGGGGAGTCCTCGCCAGCGTTATACGCCTGTGGGCCGTCGCCGGCGCAAGAAAAAAGAGGCGGGCGATACGCCCGCCTCTCGTGCGGAAGAGCTGGGGTCACACCTGCGCGCAGACCGCCTTGACCTCGGTGTAGAGCTCCAGGACGTCCTTGCCCATCTCGCGTCCCCAGCCCGACTGCTTGTAGCCGCCGAAGGGCAGGGCTGCGTCGAAGATGTTGTAGCAGTTGATCCACACGGTGCCGGCGCGCATGCGGTCGGCAAGGCGGTGCGCCTTGCTGAGGTCGCGCGTCCAGATGCCGGCGGCCAGTCCGTAGATGGAGTCGTTCGCGCGCGTCGCGACCTCGTCGATCTCCTGGAAGGGGATCGCCGCGACCACCGGCCCGAAGATCTCCTCCTGGATGACCTTCATCTTGTCGTTGGTGTTGACGAGCACGGTCGGCTCGACGAAGTAGCCTTTGTCGCCTTTCTTCTTGCCGCCGACGACCGCCTTCGCGCCCTCGTTGAAGCCGGACTCGAGGAAGCCGCACACGCGGTCGAGCTGCTCCTTGGAGACGAGCGGACCCATCTGCGTGTCGGGTTCCAGGCCGGAGCCGACGCGGATCTTCTTTGCCTGCTCGGCCACGCCTTCGACCACCTGGTCGAAGATGGGCTGCTCGATGAACAGCCGCGAGCCGGCGCAGCAGCACTGCCCGTGGTTGAAGAAGATGGCGCTGGCCGCGCCCTTGATGGCGCCCTTCACGTCGGAGTCGGCGAACACGACGTTCGGCGACTTGCCGCCCAGCTCGAGCGAGACCTTCTTCAGGTTGCCGCTCGCGGCTTGCAGCACCAGCCTGCCGACCTCGGTGGAGCCGGTGAACGCGACCTTGTCGACGTCGGGATGCGCGGCGAGCGCGGCGCCGGCGGTCTCGCCGAAGCCCGGCACCACGTTGACGACGCCATCAGGGAATCCGGCTTCGGTGATGAGTTCGCCCAGCCGGATGGCGGAGAGCGGCGTCTGCTCGGCGGGCTTCAGCACGACGCAGCAGCCGGTGGCGAGCGCCGGGCCAAGCTTCCACGCCGCCATCAGCAGCGGGAAGTTCCACGGGATGATCTGGCCGACCACGCCGACGGGTTCACGCTTGGTGTAGGCGAAGAACTTCGCGCCCGGCGCGTACGGAACGGAGATGGGGAAGGTGGCGCCTTCGATCTTGGTGGCCCAGCCGGCCATGTAGCGGAACAGGTCGACGGCGAGCGGGACGTCGGCGGCGCGCGCGATGGTCAGCGGCTTGCCGTTGTCGAGCGACTCCAGCGTGGCGAACTCTTCCAGGTTCTTTTCCAGCAGGTCGGCGAGGCGCCAGATGAGCTTGCCGCGCTCGCTGGCCGTCAGGTTCGGCCAGGGGCCGCTGTCGAACGCCTTGCGCGCGGCCGCGACCGCGCGGTCGATGTCTTCGCGGTCGCCTTCGGCGACGCGCGCCAGCACCTCACCGGTGGCCGGGTTGTAGGTGTCGAACGTCTTGCCCGAGGCGGCGTCGCTCCATTTGCCGCCGATGAGGATCTTGCCGGTCTTCGCAACGAAGCTCGAAGCCTTCGGGTCGATGGTGGGGGAGATGGCGATGCCCATGTGTCCTCCTTGGCTGGTGCAAGGTTGTGCTGAAAGGATCGGATCGCTTCTAGAGGAAGGGAATACTAGTCCTGTGCCGGGAGGGAAGGCAAACGCCGGCGCTACTTCGCGGCGACCGCGGCCGGCGCGAATCCGCGCAGCGACTCCTCGTACGGCGGCTTGGCGATGCCGCGCTCGGTGATGATGGCCGCGACGAACTTCGCCGGCGTCACGTCGAACGACGGGTTCTCGATGCCGACGCCCAGCGGCGCGATCTGCGTGGGGCCGACGTGCGTGACCTCCTTCGGATTGCGCTGCTCGATGGGGATCTGGTCGCCGGTCGGCGTCTCGAGGTCGATGGTGGAACAGGGCGCGGCCACGTAGAACGGGATGCCGTGCTCCTTCGCGAGCACCGCGACCGAGTACGTCCCGATCTTGTTGGCGACGTCGCCGTTGGCGGCGATGCGGTCGGCGCCCACCACGACCGCCTTCACCTTCCCCTGCCGCATCATCACGCCGGCCATGTTGTCGGCGATGACGGTGGTCGGGATGCCGTCTTTGGCCAGCTCCCACGCGGTGAGGCGCGAGCCCTGCAGCACCGGGCGCGTCTCGTCGGCGTAGACGTTGATCTTCTTGCCCTGCTCGAAGGCGGCGCGGATCACGCCGAGCGCGGTGCCGTAGCCGCCGGCGGTGGCGAGCGCGCCGGCGTTGCAGTGCGTGAGCACGCCGCCGGACGCGGGCATGAGCGTGGCGCCGTGCTTCGCCATCGCCTCGTTGGCAGCGAGGTCTTCCACGTAGATGGCCTGGGCCTCCTCGATAAGCGCCTGCTTGAGGTGGGCGATGGAATCGCCGGCGGCGGTGGCGAACCTGTCACGCATGCGCCGGATGGCCCAGAACAGGTTGACGGCCGTCGGGCGGGTTCCGCCCAGCACGTCGCAGATCATCACGAACTGCCGGCGGAATTCTTCCTTGTCGGTGGTGCGCAGCGCCTTGGCGCCGAGCGCGACACCCATGGCCGCGGCCACGCCGATAGCCGGCGCGCCGCGCACCGTCATGTTGCGGATGGCCTCCGCCACTTCCTCGTAGGTGCGCAGGGTGACGTAGAGCTCTTCGACCGGGAGCTTGCGCTGGTCGATCATGCGCACGCCGCTGTCGGTCCACTCCAGGGTCTTGATCATGCGCTGTGGCCCGCCGCGTGCTTCAGCCGCAGGTGCTCCGCGCGGACGTGGCCGGCGGTGAAGATGCTGACAAACTTCGCCGGCGCGGCGGCGGCTTCGACCGCGCCG
>DATIBR010000152.1 GCA_035457425.1 Terriglobales bacterium | reverse complement strand
CCGCGAGCGCGTCCGAGCCGTGCTTGCCCAGAAGCGGATTCGAGGTGGTCGCGCGCGTGACGGTGTTGGAGACGGTCATGCGCAGGTCAGGCTTCACGTTGAAGGAGAGCGCGGTGGAGTAGCGCAGCGCGCGCGTGACCGTGGTCGGCGCCAGGCTGCCGCCGCCAGGCGCTTCCTGGTCGTTCTCCCAGCCGAAGGTGAAGCGCAGCACTGGGCGCAGGCCTTCCTGGATGTTGGTGCGCAGCAGCTTCACGTCGGAGTTGTCGCCGGCGGTATCGAGCAGCGAGAGCGCGGCGGATTCCTTGCCGCGGCCGTGCTCGACGGCGGCGAGCGTGAAGGCGGTGGTGGTCTTGCTCTCCGGGCTGAGCGCCTGCACCTGCATCAGCGGACGCAGGACGCTGGCGGCCTGGTCGAGGCGTCCCCACCAGTAGAGCGTCTGGCCCTTGCCCAGGCGCGCCTCGATGTCGGCGGGATCGAGCGCGAGCGCGACGTCGTAGGTCTTGATGGCCTCGTCGTAGTTGCGGGCGTAGGAGAGCACGCGCGCCTTCTCGATGAGGATGGGCTTGTCCTTCACCTCAGGCTTCTGCTCCGGCGGCAGGATCTGGTTGAACTGCGCGAGCGATTCCTCGTAGCGCTTCGACCACGCGAGCACGCGCGCCAGCTCCAGCCGCGTCTGCGTCAAGTCGATGGCGGGCGCGGGCGGCGCCGCCTGCTCTTCCGGCGCGACGCGCTCCACCGGCTCGGGCGCGGGCGCTTGCGCCACCTCGACCGGCTTCGGCTGCTCCACCGGCTTCGGCTCGGGAGCCTTCACCACCTCGACCGACTTCGGCTGCTCCACCGGCTTGGCCTCGGGGATGGCGACGGTCTCGACCGGCTTCGGCTGCTCGACCGGCTTGGGTTCGGGAGCCTTCACGGTCTCGACCGGCTTCGGCTGCTCGACCGGCTTCGGCTCGGGAGCCTTCACCACCTCGACCGGCTTGGGCTGCTCGACCGGCTTGGGCTTCTGCGCCTGCGCGAGCTCTGCCTGCTTGATCAGGCTGCGATACTCCTCGATGGAGGCGTCGTAGTTCTGCCCCCAGGAGAGCACGCGCGCTCGCTCGAGGCGGGCCTGCGCGTTGTCGGGCTCGAGTTGCAGGAGCTGGTCGTACTCCTTGGCGGATTCCTCGAAGTTGCGCGACCAGGAGAGCACGCGCGCGATCTGGATCATCGCCTGCGTGTTGTTGGGCTCCTTCGCCAGCACCTCGTGATAGAGGTGGACGGCCTCGACGTAGTTGTTGGCGTTGGCGGCGGCCTGCGCCTGCTCCATCATCACGCTGATGGCGTTGCGCGCGGCCGGCTTCTGGTGCGTCGCGAAGGTCTCGGGCTGGAGGACGGCCTGCTCCACCGGCACGGCCGGCTTCTGCTCGGCCGGCGCCGGCTCGGTGGCGGGCTGCGCGGCGGCGACCGCCGGCTTCTTCTCGCCGGCCATCCCCATCTCTTTGAGCGTGGCCTGCACTTCCTTGTCGTTGGGGTTGCGCTTGAGCGCGTGCTGGAAGAGCGTGGCGGCTTCCTGCGTGCGCCCCATCCAGTAGAGCGTGTAGGCCTTGCCGACGACCGCGTCGTAGAGGTTGGGATACTTCTTCAGGACCTTGTTGTAGCGGTCGAGCGACGCCTTGAAGTCGTCCTGCCAGGAATCGATCTTGGCGAGGCCCACCTGGGCCTGCACGTTGTTGGGATCGGCCTGCAGCACGGTGTTGTACTGCGCGGTCGCCTCCGGCAGGCGGCGCGCATACGAAAGCACGCGCGCGTACTCCAGGCGCATGGCGACGTGGGTCGGCTTGCGCTCCAGGTAGCGGTCGTACACGCCGAAGGCTTCGTCGGGCTTTCCCGCCCAGTACAGCGTGTTGGCCAAGCCGGAGGAGTAGTCCGGCGTGTCGGGGCTCTTCTTCACCAGCACGCGATAATGCTCGATGGCGGCGTCGTACTTCCCGCTCCACGAGAGGGCTTGGGCAAGCGCCAGGCGCGTGTCGTCCGCGGAGGGGCTCAGCTTCCACGCCAGCTCGAGCCAGCGCGCCGCCTTCTTGAAGTCGCGCGGGGCGCCGTTCATGTAGACCATGCCGAGGTTGCGCGCGCGCGCGTAGTCGCCCGTCAGCTCGGCGCCCGCGGCGATGGCCTTCTCGTAGGCGGCGCGTGCCGGGCCCAGCTTCCCTTCCAGGACGTACTGGTCCCCTTTGCGCAGCAGCTCGTCCGCGCCGGCCTTATCGGCCGGCGGGACTGCCAGGCCGGGCGCCGCTACCGACAGCACGTAGCCCAGGAGTACGAGGGCCCGGAGCAGTCTGCTCCCCATGTTGCTCCTCCAGGAATTGCTTCTGCATCGCGAAATAGGATCGCTTGAAGTACGACTCGGGCTTGACCGTGTCCCAGCCCTTCCAGGTGAGCGCCTGCGGCGCCGCGCCCGCCGGCAGCGACATCGCCACTTCCATGGCGCTCAGGTTGTCCGGACCGGCGGTGGGCTTGAGCGCGTAGACGCTGAGCTCCACGCCGCTGGTGGCCGCCGTGCGGACGTTGAGGCCGCCATCGAAGCCGAACCAGGCGGTGCGCCCCGAGGGGTCGGTGACCAGCAGCTTGCCCCACGGGATGCGCACGTAGATGGATCGTGTGGCGGAGTCGGCGTACCACTCCGCCAGCGAATCGAACGCGGGATCCTGGGGATTGCCGTTGCCGTAGCGCAGCACGCTGCGGCTGTAGCGCGTGCCGGGATACGCGGTCCCGTCGCGCCCGTAGCGCCGCCGGTTGGTCTCGACCACCAGGTCCATGAACGTGCCGCTGGCCTGCAGCGTGGGCGTGTAGGCGCGGCGGTAGCTGATCTCGGTCTCGTTGGGCACGCCCGGCTTGGGCATCACCTGGTACGGGTTGTAGTTGTCGGCGATCAACAGGCGCGAAGCCGTGGGGTCGCCGAGCAAGAGCAGGAAGTTGGCTCCGTTGCGGACTTCCTGCCCGCCGAAGGGCAGCTTCTTGATGCCGACGCTGCCCGGCATGGTGTTGATGGCCACCGCGTAGTTCGCCTTGGAGAAGTCGGGCTTGGAATCCTTGCGGCGATCCTTGTTCGGGCAATCGAAGCAGCTCACGCCGATTCGCAGGTAGAGGTACCCCTCGTCCATCGCGGCCTGCACGCTCCGGATGGCGCGGGCGCCGTCGAAGCCGTCGTTGAACGGCCGCGGCTCGGCGGTGGAGTTGTAGAACGTCTGCTCGCTCGACCACGCGGCCGCGTCGCCGGTGAACAGTTTCCACTTGCTGGTGTGCCACCCGACGATGCCGTAGCGTTTCTCGGGATCGAGGTCGTTGAGCCAGAGGTTGGCACGGTCGATGGGCGACTCGAAGTCCACCGTGAGCCAGTTGTGCTTGTACCACTCGTCCATCAGCTCGAACAGCACGCCGCCGGAGCAGCCGGTCTCCTTGATGGTCTTCGCCAACCGCACCAGGATCTGCGCCTGCTGCTCCTCGTTGTGGCCGCCGTGATGCCAGCCATAAGGATGGAAGTGCGAGATGCCCATCGAGCTCGGCATGCCGTATTCCGTGATGACCAGCGCGTGCGGGATGTGCGCCCGCAGGTCCTTGAGGTAGCCGTAGACCGGGTTCACACCCTCGGAATCGCGCGCGTTCAGGTACTGCGGATCGAGCAGCAGGAAGTCGGGATAGTAGGGATAGACGTGGTACGAGGCGAAGAAGCCGGCGTACATGTTGCCGGTCGCGCGGTACTTGGCTTCGTCGATGGCGGTGGCGTCGTTGTCGTCTTCCAGGCCCTTGGGGATGGCGAGCTGCTCACCCTTGCGGATGCGGTACTTCACCTCCTCGAGGTTGGTGGCCTCGGTGGGATGGGTGAGCGGGTCCATCGGCGGCCAGTTGACGATGGCGACGGGATGCTGCCAGTTGTAGGTCTCGTGCTCGTACTGCACGAGGTAGTCGAGCATCTCGGCGAACCAGACTTCGGTGGCGTTGGCGCGCTGGACGGTGATGTACTTGCCGTCGTACCTCGTCTTGCCGCCGTTGATGATGTTGGTCTGCTGCGCGACGGAGGGCTCGACCTCGCGCCCGAGCAGGATGGCCATCACGTCGCCGGAGACGTCGTTCTCGTAGATGCCGTTGCCGCGCGCGCGTTTCGGCGGGATGTCGCCGTGGCCGTGCAGCGCGTCGACCACGTAGCGGATCTCGCGCCTCGTCTCTTCCACGAACGACGGCTCGTACAGGTCCTTGTTGGGCGGGTCGCCGATCCAGATCTGCTGCATCAACTGCATCTTCCCGCCGTTGCGCAGGTAGTGCTTGTAGGCGCGATAGAAACCGGGGGGCAGCAGCGTGTAAAGACGCAGGACGTTGGCGTTGGTGCGCGACGCCTCGTCGATCCACTGCTTGTACATCATGCCGGCCGTGGGCGGCTTCGACGGGAAGAAGCCGGGCGCGCCGGGTCCGAGGTTGATGCCGCTGACGTAGTACTTCTCCCACTGCGTGCCGTTGAGCCGCCAGAGCGCGCCCTCCGCCGAGCGGAAGCGCACCTGCGTCTGCGAGGGCTTGTTCACCTCCGGCAGCGTGCTCGGGACCGGGTCGTTGAAGCCTTCGTTGCCGAGCAGGTCCTGCAGCGCGAGCTGCGCCGGTTTGCCGTAGTCGCGGTCGTTGACCAGGTCCTGGTAGAGGGCCGCCGCTTCCAGGTTCTTGCCCTCCTGCACGAGCGCGCCCGCGGCCAGGATGCGCACGTTCGGATCGGCGCCCCGCTTGCCCAGCAGCTTGTTGAGCAGGGGGTAGTCGATCTTGCCGCGGCCGGTCTCGAGCGCGACGAACGAGATGCCGATCTGCGCCTCGTCGGTGCGCGGATCGATGCGGATGGCGCGGTCGAAGTAGAAGCGCGCGTCCTCGAAGCGATTGAGCTTCAGGTTCGTCCAGCCCAGCATCACGATCACGTCGAGCGCGTTGGGCGCGATGCTGTAAGCCTTGTTCAGTTCCTCGAGCGCGTCCTTGTACTCCGCTTTCTGGTAGTGCGCGACGCCCTGCTCGTAGAAAGGCCGGTACTGCGGCTTCCACTTGAACTCCCACATCGCCATGATGACGAAGAACAGCACCATGCCGATGATCACGCGGTTGGTGAGCCAGGCCCTATATTTCATCTTCCACCAACATGCGGCCTTCGACGCCCTTGTGCACGACCAGCTCCCACTTCTTGAGGCCGGTGAAGTACTGGATGACCCCCTGCGCGCGGAACATGGTCACCATCTGGCGGTAGCCGATGTTCTCGATCATCGCGAACAGCACCAGGTAGAAGACGTCGCGCACCTTGGGATAGCGGCGCAGCGTGGTCTCTTCCAGCAGCACGGAGCCGACCGACAGCAGCGTGCCGTAGCCGAACGCCAGGAACATCAGCATGATGAAGAGCGAGAACGGCATCGCTCCCACCAGGAACGTGAACGGGATGATGAAGGTGCCGAACGCCTCGATGGTGCAGCCGATGGCCTCCACGTAGGCGTGGAACGGCATGCTCAGCAGCCCCATCAGGCCGTAGCGCGGGCTGAAGATCATGTCGTTGTGCTTCATCACCGTCTGCATCAGGCCGAGCTGCCAGCGGCGGCGCTGGCGGGCAAGCATCCCCACCGAGTGCGGCGCCTCGGTCCAGCAGATGGGGTCGGTGGTGAACACCATGCGGTACTTGCGGTGGTTCTTCTTGCAGAAGCGGTGCAGCGTCGCGATGATGTCGATGTCTTCGGTGACGGTGTCGGTGGAAAAGCCCCCGGCCTCGAGCACGGTCTCGCGATGCAGCAGGCAGAACGCTCCCGAGCAGATGAAGGTGGCGTTCAGGAAGTTCCATCCCGGACGGCCGAACAGGAAGGTCCGGATGTACTCGACCACCTGGCAGCGCTCCAGCCACGACTTGGGCAGGTTGACGTCGACGATGCGGCCGTTGCGCAGCGTGCAGCCGTTGGCGATGCGCACCACGCCGCCGCTCACGATCGTGTTGACGCTGGACTCGACCACCGGCGCCATCAGCCGGAGCAGCGCCTGCGGCTCGATGATGGAATCGGCGTCCACCGTGCAGAAGTACGGGCTGCGCGCCAGGTTGATGCCGGCATTGAGCGCGTCGGCCTTGCCGCCGTTCTCCTTCGAGATCACGATCAGGTCGGGCCGCTCGGGGTTGAAGTAGAACGCGAACACCGGCTTGCAGGGCGCCACCTGCCGGTAGATCAGGTCCATTCGCAGCAGGTGGAACTGGTTCACCAGGCGCTCCACCGTGCCGTCGGTCGAGCCGTCGTCGACCACGATGACTTCCTTCTCCGGGAACTGGATCTCGAGCAGCGACATCACCGTCTGGACGATGGCTTCTTCTTCGTTGTGCGCCGGGACGATGAGCGCGACCGGCGGCGTGACCGGCGACTCCAGCAGGTCGGCGTAGGCGCCGTGCTGCGCCGACTTGGAGTGCATGGTGACGGAATAGAGCGAGAACACCATGAGCACGGTGTAGACCACGTTGGTCACGAGGAAATACACCAGCACGATGGCGTTGATGTAGTCGAAGAAATGGAGGATCGCGTTGTGCACGGCTAAGTCCTCCCCGCCGCGGCCAGGGCCCGCTGCTCGGCCGCCTGCAACAGGCTGCGGGCCTTGTCCCCCACCGGGCCATCGTCGGTCTGCCCGATGGTCTCCAGCACGGCGAGGAACTGCTCCGTCGGCGCGAGCATGAGCGCGTCCATCAGCAGGATGCGCGGCTCGGGCTGCGTCAGGCCCGCGGCCGCCGAAGTCAGCAGCGACGACTTGCCCATCAGCACCATCTTCTTGGCGACCGCCATGGCCAGGTCGCGGTCCTCGCCGCCATGCGCGAGCGCGGCCACGATGTCGGCGGTCAGGCCGGAACGCTGGATCTCTTCGGTGATCTGCTCACTCACGTATTGGTCCTTGGTGGCGACGAAGTAGCGGTAGAGTTCGTTGGAACCGGAGGCGCCGAAGGCGGCGAGCGCCTTGACGGCCGCTTCGCGCACCCGCCAGCGCGTGTCGGAGAGCCGGCGGATCATGTCGGGCACGAGCTCGGCGTAGTAGCGGTCCTGACAGGCGCGCACCGAGTGCAGCCGCACGAAGTCGTTCTCGTCGGAGAGCAGGGTGCGCAGCGCCTGCACCGCGCGCTTGTCGCGGAAGTGCTTGATCACCGCCCCGGCGCGCGCGCGCACGTCGGCGAACTCGTCGCGCACGGCGTTCTCCAGGAAGGCGTCGTAGAGCTCCTGCGGAAAATCGTTCTTGTTGAGCAGCATGTGGCGCGCGGCCTTGTTGGCGATCTCGCGCACCGTGTCCACCACGAAGAACCGCATGCGCCGGTTCGGGTGCGTCATGTAGGGGACGAAGTGGAACAGGTCCTCCATGGTGTAGCAGACCAGCGCCGACTTGGTGCTGCGCAGCGAGACGTCGTTGTTCATCTCGACCGCCTTGAGCAGCTCGTCGAACAGCAGCGGGATGGCGGCCGGGTGCCGGTTGCGTCCCATGGCGGCGATGGCGATGCGCCGCACCTCCGACGCCGGATCGTGCAGCGCCTCGGCCACGAAGACCTGCGCGTAGTCGGGCGCGAGGCGGCCCAGCGCCTCCAGCGCCACCGAGCGCGGCACCGCGAACATCCGCATGCGCCGGACGGGTGTCAGCAGGGTGCGCGGGACGGTGGTGGAGATGGCCGCTTTCTCCCGCTTCATCGAGCGCTCCAGCAGCGCCTTGGCGCGCCGGCGGCCGAAAGCCTGGCGCGCCCACTCGTCCACGTAGCCCAGCCCGAAGAACACCTGCGAGATGCGCTCGGCGTTGTTGGCGTCCTCTTGCGCGAGCAGCATCTCCTGCACCGCGTCGTGCTCCGCCCGCGAGCTGGCTTCCTGCAGCAGCGCGACCGCGCGGTCCACCGAGATCTCGTTGTCCACGAACTCCGACACCACGCGCGTGTAGCGCGAGCGTGCCGAGTCCTTGTCCTCGTAATACCGCTTGCGCGCCAGCCGGCGGTAAAAGATGAACAGCAGGAACAGCAGATTGACGCTCAACACCGTGGCCAGCAGCCACAGCACCAGCGATGCCAGATCCTCGATGAAAAGCAAACGCGCGCTCCCTGTTTACGGCCCTATGCACCGGACTCAAAGCCGGTGCCCTCGCGGTCTTCCCCCCTCGAAAAGACCACACGATTCCCCGCTGCAGACACTTCGACTGTGGGTGTCCGACAGAGGGGGAAACTGTCAGGAATGTCCCTGGGCTGGGGTAGTTATTTACTAGAAAACACTGGGGAAAGCGAGAGGATTTTTACGAAAAAGCCCGGTCTGCGGCCGAATTCAGGAATGTGCCGTCCGGGCTTGCCTCTCCGCGATCAGCCCCTCGATGCGGGCGAGCACGTCGTCGATGGAAAGGCCGGTGGAATCGATGACGACGGCGTCGGCGGCGGCGACCAGCGGCGAGGCCGCGCGCTCGCGGTCGCGCCGGTCGCGCTCCCGCAGTTCCGCCAGCACGCTTTCCGGACGCGTCTCCGCGCCGGCGGGCGCCTGCCGGTAGCGCCGCTCGCCCCGCACCGCGGCGTCGGCGTCGAGGAAGATCTTCAGGTCGGCGTCCGGGAAGACCTTGGTCCCGATGTCGCGGCCCTCCATGATGACGCCGCCCGGTTCGCCCAGCGCGCGCTGGTGCGCGACCATCCATTGCCGGACCTTGGGATGCACGCTGACCTTGGAAGCGGCCTCGGTCACGTCCTGCTCGCGGATGCGCAGGCTCACGTCCTGGCCGTCGAGCAGCACGCGGTTGCCGCCCAGGGTGGGCTCGAGCACGATGTGCGACTTCTCCGCCAGCTCCGCCAGCGCGTTCTCGTCGTCGAACCCCACGTCGCCCTCGACCGCCTTGAGCGCCAGCGCGCGATACATCGCGCCGCTTTCCAGATTGACGTAGCCGAGCTTGCGCGCCAGGCGCGCGGCGATGGTGCTCTTCCCCGCGCCCGCGGGGCCGTCGATGGCGATCACCAGACCCTTGGGGCGCGGCATGCTCACGCTCGCTTGGCGCGCGGCGGCGCCGGGGTGCGCGCGGGATGGCGCTCGGCGGGCGCCGGCGTGATCTGGATGAGCGTGCGCGCGCCGGCGCGCAGGAAGCTCAGCTCGCGCGCCGCCAGCAGCGCGTTGACCGCCTCCTTGATGCGCGAGCGCGGCGCCAGGTGCGAGAGCACGTCTTCGATCTCGGACTGCTCCGCCGCGATGGCCGCGTCGAGATACTTCGAGAGCATCGCCGACAATCCTTCCGCGGTCGACAGCGCCGCGCCTTCTTTCACGGCCTGCGGCGCCCAGCGCGCGAACGTGTCCCAGAGCGCGCCCTCGTGCTCGCTGTATCCGACGCGCGTGATGCGCAGCCGCGACCACAGCTCGGCGAGCGCGCGGTCGAGCGCGGCGAGCGACAGGTCGCCCTTCAGCAGCGCGCGCAGCTGCTGCTTGCCGACCGGGCCTTTCTGCTGGATCACCTGGAAGACGTCGTTCGCCAGCGGCGAGAGCTTCTCGCCCTTCGACGTCCCCTTCGTCTCCTGCGCCTTCAGCAGCGCGTAGTAGTAGGGGAACAGCGACGCCGAGACCAGCAGGTTGCTCTCGCCCAGCACGTTCGACTCGAACGCGGCCTTCTCGCGCAGCAGCCGCACCATCAGCTCTTCCGCCGCGCGCGCGCGCGGGTCGTTGAACGCGTGCCGCGCGTCGGGCAGCCGCTCGTCGGAGCCGGTGTACGCGCCGATCCAGGTGGGCAGCGGCAGCGCCGGGCGCAGGGGATAGACCAGCAGCATCCCCACTTCTTCGACGAACGCGCGCGCCTCCTCGATGGTGCGGAGGGCCCGCCCGTCGAGACGCCACTTCGCCTTGCGCTGCTGCTGGAGCTCTGCGTCCGTCATGACCAAACGATGAGGATAACACCCGATCGTTCACTGGCTCACCGGTTCACTGGCTCATTGGTTTCAAATGAACCAGTGAACCAGTCAACCAGGGAACAATCCTCAGATGCGCTTGAATGCCCGCTGAATGTCCTTCAGCGAGTAGCGCAGCACGACCGGGCGGCCGTGCGGGCAGGTCATGGGCGCGTCGGTCTGGGAGAGCTCGCGCAGCAGCCACTCCATCTTGTCCTGCGTGAGCGGCATGTTGACCTTGATGGCGGCGTGGCAGGCGACCGAGGCCGCGATCTTGCCGCGCACCTGGTCCAGGCTGTAGCTCTGCTCCTCGCGCTGGAACTGGTCGAGCAGCTCGTGCAGCAGGCGGTCGACGTCGGAGGCGTCGACGCCCGCGGGCGCCGTTTTCACCGCGACGGTGCGCGCGCCGAACGGCTCCGCGTCGAAGCCGTTGCGCCGCAGCTCGTCGGCGATCTCGCTGAACACCGCGTGCTGCGCCGGCGTGAGCTCCAGCACCATCGGCATCAGCAGCCGCTGGCCCTCCACGCGCTCCGCCGCCTGCTGCTTCAGGATGCGCTCGAACAGCACGCGCTCGTGCGCCACGTGCTGGTCCACGATCCACAAGCCCTCGCCGTTCACCGCCAGGATGAACGACTCGCGCAACTGCCCGAGCGGCTTGAGCGTGGCCAGCAGCGGAGTGTCCCCGGGCGCGGGGTCTTCTTCGATGACAGCGGCGCAGTGGTCGGCCGCGAGCGGATGGGCGGCCGGCATCACCGCCTGCGCGGCCGCGGCATTCGCGCGGACTTCGACCGCACCGTCGAACGCCAGCCGCGCACTCATCGGCGGCAGCGCGGGCGGTTGCAGCAGGAACGGCTCACCGTCGAGCACCGCCGCCTGCGATTGCGCCGCGGCGCCTAGCGCGCGCGCCCCCGGCGTGAGCGCCGCGCCCGCCGTCGGCTGCGCGGAGATCTCGCGCGTGAACTGCGGCACCGGACGCGCCTTCATCAGCGCCGCCCGCACCGAGTCGCGCACGAAGTCGTGCACCACCGTCTGCTGCCGGAAGCGCACCTCGGTCTTCGACGGGTGCACGTTGCAATCCACCTCCATGTTCGGCAGCTCGAGGAACAGCAGCACCACCGGGTACGTCCCCGAGGGCAGCATGTTGCGGTAGGCCTCGGTGAGCGCGTGCTGCACCAGCTTGTCGCGGATGAGCCGCCCGTTCACGAACACGAACAGCGAGTTGCGGTTCAGCTTCTGCAGCTCCGGCTTCGAGACGAAGCCGCGCGCGCGCAGCTCGCCCGGCTGCGGCGGCTCCCACTCCTCGCCCCGCGCCTTCATGCGCTCCAGCACCCACGGCGGAGGCTGCGGCAGCCCCACCCGCTCGAGCGCCAGCTCGGCGGCGAGCGGCAGCATCTGGTCGAGCGTCTCGCGGCCGAAGACCTGGTACATGCGCTCCGAGTGCGAGGCCACCGGCGCCGCGACCAGCATCGCGTTGGTCGCCGAGTGCAGCTCGAAATGCTTGTCGGGATGCGCCAGCGCGTAGTGCGTCACCAGCTGCGCGATGTGCGAGAGCTCGGTGGATTCCGCCTTCAGGAACTTCTTGCGCGCCGGGATGTTGAAGAACAGGTCGCGGACTTCGATCGCCGTCCCCGGCGGCAACCCCGCTTCCTCCACCTTCAGCAGCTTCCCGCCGTTGATCTCGATGCGGGTGCCGGAAAGACTTTCGGAGGTAGGCGCCGGCGACCCGCCGGCGCGAGCGCGGACCGGCGAGTCGCCGGTCCCTACCTGCTCCCGCGGACACGTCTCCAGCTTCATCCGGCTGACGCTGGCGATGGACGGCAGCGCCTCGCCGCGAAACCCGAGCGTGGCGATGTTCAGCAGGTCGTCGGCGTCGTGGATCTTCGAGGTCGCGTGCCGCTCGAAGGCCAGCATGGCGTCGTCGCGCACCATGCCGCAGCCGTCGTCGGCGATGCGGATGAGCTTCCTGCCGCCCGCCTCCACGTCCACGCGGATGCGCCGCGCGCCCGCGTCGAGCGCGTTCTCCAGCAGCTCCTTCACCACCGACGCCGGACGCTCCACCACCTCGCCCGCGGCGATCTTGTTGGCGACGTGCTCCGGCAGTACGTGGATGCGGCCCATGCGGAATCTTCAGTAGAGACGGCCTTCTGGCCGTCTCGCATTTTCGAATGTCGCTAGAGTCTAGCCGCAGACAAACGCAGATGAACGCAGATTCTTTTCCACAAAAAGGAATCCCAAGAGTCTCGGCGTCCTCCGCGCCTCCGCGTTGGAGTTGGGTTTTCGCGACGCGACGGTTACGATGTCGCCGTCAGGAGAGCATGAACATGATCAACGGCATGCACGCGCTCATCTACACCCGCGAGGCCGACGCGGTCCGCCGCTTCTTCAAGGACGCGCTCAAGTTCCCCACCGTCGACGCCGGCCACGGGTGGCTGCTGTTCGCGCTGCCGCCCGCCGAGATGGGCATCCACCCCACCGAGAAGCGCGAGGGCTCCTACGACCTGTATCTCATGTGCGACAACATCGAGAAGACCGTCGCCGACCTGACCAAGAAGGGCGCGAAGTTCCCGCGCGGCATCACCACCGCCGGCTGGGGACGCGTCACCGCCATCGAACTGCCCGGCGGCCTCGAGATGGGCCTCTACGAGCCGCGGCACCCGGTCGCCATCGGCCTGGGCGCGAAGCCGGCGAAGGCCGCCGCGCCCGCAAAGAAGAAAGCCGCCAAGCACGTGGCGAAGAGGAAGTCGAAGAAGCGCTAGTTAGTCACGGACTAGCAGCCGAGCTTCCCCTGGTGAGGCGCCACGCGCCTCGATATAGCAGAGTGATTCTGCTGTGCAAGAGGAGTCGGAGTAGCCGGTGATCTCCATGCCATCTAGGACGCCGACCCGGCAGTTCTTACGACTGTCTTTGATCCCGAAGACGTAAGTCGTACGAGCGGCGCGCACTACGCAGTAGGGCTGGCCCGTATCGTCTGCCGCGGATTCGGCACTCACTCCCGGAACTTGATCGGCAGTTCGGGCCCAAGGCCCGCTCTCGCGGACCGCTTGCGCCTTGCTTAGGACCGCGTCCATTCTTGACCACTCTCTAAGGGAATCACGAAAGATTCGGTTCTCAAAGGCTTTCGGATCGCGCCGATAGGCGAGCATTGCATTCCGGGTGAGTGATTTTTCTTCCTCGAGTCCCCGATTTAGAGATTCCTCGAGATGCTGGCAGCCAATAGCAATCAGAAGAACACCGAAACCGATGAAACGGGACGTCACTTCTTCACTCCGATTCCCAGTTCCTTGAGTTGGGCCTCGTTCACCGGCGTGGGCGCGTCGACCATCATGTCCACGGCCTTCGCCGTCTTGGGGAACGGGATGACCTCGCGCAGGCTGTCGCCGCCCGCGAGCAGCATCACGATGCGGTCCAAGCCGAGCGCGATCCCGCCGTGCGGCGGCGTGCCGTACTCCAGCGCTTCGAGGAAGAAGCCGAAGCGCTGCTTGGCCTCCTCTTCCGACATGCCGAGCGCGCGGAAGATCTGCCGCTGCACGTCCTGGCGGTGGATGCGGATGGACCCCGAGCCCAGCTCCATGCCGTTGAGCACGATGTCGTAAGCGTTGGCGCGCACCGTCGCGAGGTCTTTCTGGTCGAGCACCTTCTCCATGTCGCGCTCGTGCGGCGAGGTGAAGGGATGGTGCGCCGCGTTCCAGCGCTTCTCTTCCTCGTCCCACTCGAACATCGGGAAGTCGGTGACCCAGAGGAAGCGGTAGGAGTCGGGCGACTTGACGTCGCCAGTCTTGTTCCTCTCCGTCGGAGTTACCCAGGTCATAATGCTGCCGGCTGCACGGAACACTTGTAGACGACGTTCCGACAACGGGAGCGGACGCGGTCGAGGAAATTCGTCCGGCGTCTTCATTTCTATCCGCTTCTTCTCCAACTCGTTGAGGTCCGGCCCCGCGACTACGAAGACCAGATCCCCTTCCGACGCCTGGGACTTCGAAAGAATCGCTTGGGACGTTCCCGTCCAACTCTTCTCGAGACGCTTCAAGTCGTCGATTAGCAGAGCGTAGCCGCTCCACCACTTGAAAGTTTCTCGCAGCTCTTCGCGATTCTTTCTTGAGAAATCCTTAACGTTCGGCACGCGGATTGCGACGACCGGAAGCTGGGGATCAGTCTTTAGCGCAGCGTGCATTTCGTTTGTGAAAACGTCGGAGACGTCCGTCATCGGCGGACGCCGGAGGTCGGGCTTGTCGCTGCCGTACTGACGCATCGCCTCGTCGTAGGTCATGCGCGGGAACGGCGTCTGGATGGTGACGCCGGCCGCTTTCCACGCCGCGGCGACGAATCCCTCCACTACTTCAAACACGCGCTCCTGCTGCGGATAGCTCATCTCGAGATCGATCTGCGTGAACTCGAGCTGGCGGTCGGCGCGCAGGTCCTCGTCGCGGAAGCACCGCACGATCTGGAAGTACTTGTCGCAGCCGGAGATCATCAGGATCTGCTTGAAGAGCTGCGGCGACTGCGGCAGCGCGTAGAACCGGCCGTGATGCACGCGGCTGGGGACGAGGAAGTCGCGCGCGCCCTCGGGCGTGGAGCGGGTGAGGAACGGCGTCTCGATCTCGAAGAAGCCGGCGGCGGAAAGATGGTTGCGGATGGCGAGCGCGACCTTGTGCCGCAGCTCGAGGTTCGCCTGCATCTCGTTGCGGCGCAGGTCGAGATAGCGGTAGCGCAGGCGGATCTCTTCGGCGACCTCGGCCTTGCCGTCCAGCATGAACGGCAGCGGCTCGGAGCGGGACAGGACCGCGGCGCTCCGCACGCTCACCTCGACTTCGCCGGTGGAGATCTCCCGGTTCACGTTC
>DATIBR010000151.1 GCA_035457425.1 Terriglobales bacterium | reverse complement strand
GCCGCGGTCGGCGGCATCAACGAGAGCGACGTGACGCTGGCGCGCGCCTCGGGCGGCATGATCATCGGCTTCAACGTGCGCGCCAACCCGCAGGCGCGCGAGCTGGCGCGGCGCGACCATATCGACATCCGCTACTACTCGATCATCTACAACGTGGTGGATGACGTGAAGGCGGCGCTCTCCGGCATGCTGGCGCCGACCCTGCGCGAGAAGTTCCTGGGCAACGCGGAGATCCGCGAGGTCTTCAACATCACCAAGGTCGGCAAGGTTGCCGGCTGCATGGTGGTGGAAGGCGTCGTCAAGCGCGGCGCCAGGGTGCGCCTGCTGCGCGACAGCGTGGTGATCCACGAAGGCAGCCTCAAGACGCTCAAGCGCTTCAAGGACGAGGTGCGCGAGGTCAAGGAAGGCTTCGAGTGCGGCATGGCGTTCGAGAACTACGACAACATCGAGAAGGGCGACATCATCGAGTGCTTCGAGGTCGAAGAAGTCGCCCGCGCGCTGGCGTAAGGTCGTCGCTTCTCCAGATGAAACTCGAGCCGAACGGTCGAACCCGCTAGCCCCTTCCCCCCCTTGTGGGGGAAGGTTGGGATGGGGGGTGATGCAGTGCAATGTTCCCGACGATTAGCGCTGACGCGCTGCGCGCCTGACGGCGCGCTTCCCCCCATCCAGCTCCGGCTAAGCTCGGCTGCGCCTCGCTAAGCCTGCGCAACCTTCCCCCACAAGGGGGGAAGGGAATATATCGGAAGAGTGGACAGAAGTTTCGAGACCATGGCTCGCAAGAAGAAATCATCGGCGCCGGCGGGGCAGAGGCAGTTGCGGGTGGGCGAGGAGATGCGCCACGCGCTCTCCGAGATCCTGCGCGACAACCATCTCGCCGATCCCGACCTGCACGGAAAGATCATCACCGTGACGGAGGTCCGCGTCAGCCCGGACCTGCGCAACGCCACGGCCTTCGTCCTGCCGCTGGGCGGCACCGATACGGTGAAGGTGGTGGAAGCGATGAACCGCGCCGCCGGCTATTTCCGCGGCGAACTCGGGCGGGCGGTGAACATGCAGTTCACGCCGACCATCCGTTTCCGCGCCGACGAGACCTTCGAGGAAGCGAGCAGGATCGAACGCATCCTGCACGACCCCGCGGTCGCCCGCGATCTCAAGTCCGGGAAGGATGAGGACGATGAAGCGTAAGCGCGGCGGCAAGGTCGACGGCTGGCTGATCCTGGACAAGCCGGTCGACCTCGCCTCGACCCAGGCGGTCAACATCGTGAAGCGCATTTTCGATGCGCAGAAGGCGGGTCACGCCGGCACGCTCGACCCGCTGGCGTCGGGCATCCTGCCGATCGCGCTGGGCGAGGCGACCAAGACCGTGCCGTTCGCCATGGACGCCGCGAAGACCTATCGCTTCACCCTGCGCTTCGGCGAGGCGCGCGCGACCGACGATGCCGAGGGCGAGGTGGTCGAGAGCTCGGCCAAGCGGCCGAGCGACGAGGCGATCCGCGCCATCCTGCCGAGCTTCACCGGCCTCATCACCCAGGTGCCGCCGGCCTTTTCCGCCATCAAGGTGCAGGGGGAACGCGCCTACGATTTGGCCCGCGCCGGGGAGCTGGTGGAACTCGAGGCGCGCCAGGTCCTCATCCATTCCATCCGGCTGCTGGCGCGCCCGACCGCCGATGACGCGACCTTCGAGGTGGTCAGCGGCAAGGGCGCCTACATGCGCGCCCTGGGCCGGGATTTGGCAATGGAACTAGGGACTTGCGGTCATATCCGGGACCTGCGGCGCACCGCCGTCGGGCCGTTCACCGAGGCGCGGGCGATTTCGCTGGAATCTTTGAAGGCCCTGGGGCATAGTCCCGCCGCTTTTGAGCACCTTTTGCCCGTCGAAACCGCGCTGGACGACATCCCGGCCCTGGCTTTGACGGCCACCGAGGCGATCCGCCTTCGGTCGGGACAGCCGGTTGGATTGCTCCACCGACAAGACCGCGACCGTATTTACGAGCTTGCTCCCGGCGGCATGGTCCGCGCTATGGCGGAGGGCAGGCTCGTGGCC
>DATIBR010000150.1 GCA_035457425.1 Terriglobales bacterium | reverse complement strand
CGCCTCGCCGCCATCGGCCGCCTCACCTCCGGCGTGGCGCACGAGGTCAAGAACCCCATCAACGCCATCGTCGTCCACCTGGAAGTGCTGCGCGAGAAGCTGAAGGCGGTCGACCCCGACACCCGCCGCCACATGGAGATCATCGGCAACGAGATCCGGCGGCTTGATCGCGTGGTGCAGACGCTGGTGGATTTCACGCGCCCGGTGGAGCTGCGACTTGCGGAAGTGGACCTGCGGCGCCTGGTGGAAGAGGTGGTCGTGCTCGCCGCTCCGGAAGCGCAGCGGCACGGGGTGCGCATCGTCCACGAGATGGCGCCTGCGCCGGTGCGCGCCAACGTGGACGCCGACCTCATCAAGCAGGCGACCCTCAACATCGCGCTCAACGGCGTACAGGCGATGGAGGCGGGCTCCGGCGGCACGCTCACCATCACCACCGCCGCGCGTGGAGACCAGGCCTTCATCACGGTCGCCGACCAGGGTCCCGGGATCCCGCCCGAGCTGCGCGACAAGGTCTTCAATCTCTACTTCACCACCAAGAAATCCGGCACCGGCATCGGCCTGGCCATGACATATCGCGTGCTGCAGTTGCACAATGGGAAGGTCGACTTCGAGTCCGAGCCGGGCCGCGGCGCCACCTTCCATCTCCAACTCCCATTGGTCGATCGGGCAGAGGGCGCGGTGGACGTTCGTAACAACGAAAAGGAAGTGGCTGCCCAGGGCGGGTAGTGCATCCTAGTGAGTACCGTCTGAATGAATGCTGTTCGCCATTTCGTCCTGCTGGCCGTGCTGCTTTCGCTCGCCACCACGGGCTGCAGCTGGTTCAAGCGCAAGAAGCAGCCCGCGACCGTGCCGCAGGCGCAGGCGCCGACCGTGACGGAGCCGAAGCCGGCTGAACCTCTGCCGGCCACGGCCTCGCAGGCACCGCCGGCGGAAGAGCCGAAGCCGGCCGAGACCGCGGCTGCGGCCAAGCCGAAGCCCAAGCCGCGACCTGCGCATCCGGTGAAGAAGGTCGTGGTGCCTCCGCCGAAGCCGGAAGAAGAAACCACGGCCGCGGCGGCCCCGCCGCCGCGAGTCACGGTGCAGGAGAGCGCGCCTGCCGGCAACCAGATCTCCTCCGCGATGCCGCACGACGAGGCGACCGACAGCAAGCGCACGACGCTGCAACTGCTCGAGGCCACCGACACCAACCTGCGCAACCTGAAGCGCAGCCTGAGTCGCGACGAGAAGGCCATGGTCGAGCAGATCCGCGCCTACCAGCAGCAGGCGCGCACGGCCGACCAGCAGGGCGACGTCGTCCGCGCCCACAACCTCGCGCTCAAGGCGCACCTGCTCTCCGACGAATTAGTGAAGCGCTAGGGAGTCTCGGCGCATCGAAACCCCGCGCGCCGGTTTGCGATATCCTTTTCGGCGCGTTTCCTGGGCCCCGAAGATCGCCGTACCTGGAGGAGATCGATGCATTCCCGGATCCTGCTGCTCGTTCTGGCTGTCCTGCTGACCCCCGCGCTGGCCGACGAAGGCCACCAGCACGCCATGCCGGCCGGCGAGAACTTCGGCACCGTGCACTTCGCGACCTCGTGCTCGGCCGCGGCGCAGCCCAAGTTCCAGCGCGCCGTTGCCATCCTGCACTCCTTCGGATACGAGCACGCGCGCACGGCGTTCGAAGACGTCGCGAAGCAGGACCCGCAGTGCGCCATGGCGTACTGGGGCGTGGCGATGACGCACTATCGCGGCCTGTGGGAGCAGATGGAGTTCGCCGAAGGCGCCGCCGCGGTCGCGAAGGCGCGCGAGATCGCGCAGGCGAACACGAAGACCACCGCCCGCGAGCGCGGCTACCTCGAGGCCATTGCTAACATCTTCGCCGACCAGTCCAAGCCGCTGCGCGAGCGCGCGCTCGCCTATGAGCTGGCGATGGCGAAGTTGCACACCGACTACCCTGACGACACCGAGGCCGCCATCTTCTACGCCCTGGCCCTGGACGTGAACGCCCCCAAGGGCGACAAGACCTACGCCAACCAGCGCAAGGCGCGCGACATCCTGGTCCCCATCTTCGAGAAGCAGCCCAACCATCCCGGGCTGGCGCACTACATCATCCACGCCTCCGACTTCCCGCCGCTGGCCGCCGAGGCCCTGCCCGCGGCGCGCCGCTACGCCGCCATTGCGCCCGCCTCCGCGCACGCGCAGCACATGCCCTCGCACATCTTCATCCGGCTGGGGCTGTGGGACGAGGCCATCAAGTCGAATCGCAAGTCTGCCGCCGCCGCCGAGCGCGACCAGAAGACCGCCAGGACCAACGAAGCCTACAACCAGCGCCTGCACGCCATGGACTACATGGAGTACGGATACCTGCAGCTCGGACGCTCGGTCGAGGCGCGCGAGCTGCTGATCGAGGCGCAGCGCATCCGCGAGAAGGACGGCCTGAATCCCATCGGCGGCTACGCCGACGCCGCCATCCCGGCGCGCTTCGCGGTCGAGCGCCGCCAGTGGAAGGAAGCCGCGGCCCTGCCCGACCCCACCGGCGAGACGTACAACGACGCCATGACGTGGTTCGCCAAGGGCCTGGGCATCGGGCAGATGCCGCCGCCGGCCAACGGCAATCGCCTGATGGACAACACCAAGCTCCGCAACATCGTGGGCAAGCTGTACGCCATCCGTGAGAAGCTGGCGCAGAAGGGCGACAAGTTCTGGTCTGACCAGGTGGAGGTGCAGCGTCTCCAGCTGCTCGCCTGGGCCGAGATGATGGAGAAAGACACCGACAAGGCATTGGAGCACGCGCGCGCCGCCGCCGACCTGGAAGACGCGACCGAGAAGCCTCCGGTCACGCCCGGCCCGATCATCCCGGCGCGCGAGAACCTGGCCAACATGCTGGTCGCCGCCGGGCGCCCGGCCGACGCGCTCACCGAATACGAGGCCGTGTTGAAGGTCGCGCCCAACCGGCTCAACGCCATCACCGGCGCGGTGAAGACGGCCGAGGCGGCCGGTGAGAAGCAGAAGGCGAAGGACTATCGCGCGAAGCTGGGTGAGTTGCGGAAGACCGCGAAGATCGGCCTGTAACTACATCTCGATGGTGCCTTCCCACTCCTGGAAGGCTTCGAGATCGTCGCGGATGGCGGCCATCACCAGCCCGATGACCGCGGCGTCGTCGATGAAGCCGATGAGCGGCAGCACGTCGGGCAGCAGGTCCATCGGGTTCACGAGGTAAAGCAGGGCGGCGAGCGCCGCCACGATGGTCTTCTTCGGCAGCCGGGTGTAGGTCTTGTCTTTCCAAGCGCGCAGCATGCGCAGCAGCGCGGCGATGTCGCGCCACACGCTGCGCAGTTTGCGGCGGTTGGTCCGCGACTTGTGCACCGCCTCGGCGAGCAGCAGGCTGGTCTCGCGCGTGCGCCCGAACAGGCGCTCCGCGTCGCGCTCTTCGCGCGCCAGCGCGCTCCGCAGCTCGCGCTCGTTCATGCTTCGGTCCGCCATCGCGTTCAGGATATCAGGCTTTACGTGCCGCGCAGCTTCTCGGCGCGCGCCACGCGCTCGATCGCGACCTCGTACGCCGCCGTCCGCAGCTGCACCTTCTCCGACTTCGCGCGGTCGGCCACCGTGCGGTAGGCCTTCCCCATGATCTTGTCGAGCTCGCTGTTGACGTGCGCCTCTTCCCAGAAGACCTGCTGCAGGTTCTGCGCCCACTCGAAGTACGAGCAGGTCACGCCGCCGGCGTTCGCCAGGATGTCGGGCACGACCATCACGCCCTTGCTGTGGAGGATCTCGTCGGCCGAGGGCGTGGTCGGCAGGTTCGCGCCTTCCACGATCAGCCTGGCCTTCACCCGCGCGGCGTTGCCGCCGTGCAGCACGCATTCCAGCGCCGCGGGAACCAGCACGTCGCAGTCGGCTTCCAGCAGCTCTTCGTTGGTCAAGCTCTCGCCGCCCGGGAATCCCACCACCGACCCGGTCTTCTTCAGGTGGACGAGGACCTCCTCGACCGGCAGGCCTTTCGCGCTGTAGACGCCGCCCTTCACGTCGCTGAGACCCACGATCTTGCAGCCCAGTCGCTCGATCAGCAGCGCCGCGTTCGAGCCCACGTTGCCGAAGCCCTGCACGCAGACGCGCAGCTTGCCCAACTCGAGCCCCAGGTCCTTCGCCGCCTCGCGCACCATGAACGAGACGCCGCGGCCGGTGGCCTGCTCGCGCCCGAGCGAGCCGCCCAGGTCCACCGGCTTGCCGGTGCAGCACGCCGGCGTGTAGCCGTGCGCCGAAGAGTACTCGTCGAACAGCCACGTCATCGTCTGCGCGTTGGTGTTCACGTCGGGCGCGGGCACGTCGCGATAGGGCCCGAGGATGAGGTGGATGCGCGAGGTGAACTTGCGCGTCATCTTCTCCAGTTCCTTCTGCGACATCTGGCTCGGGTCGCAGGTCACGCCGCCCTTCGCCCCGCCGAAGGGGATGTTCGCCACCGCGGTCTTCCACGTCATCGCCGCCGCCAGTGCGCGCACCTCGTCGAGATCGACGTTGGGGTGGTAGCGGATGCCGCCCTTCGCCGGGCCGCGCACGCCGTTGTGCTGCACGCGGTAGCCGATGAACACCTGCAACCGCCCGTCGTCCATGCGCACCGGGATCTCGACGCGCAACTCGCGGAACGGCGTCGAGAGGAGCAACTGCATGTCCTTGTCGAGCCCGAGCCGCTCGGCTGCGAGCTTGAAGTTGCCGCGCGTGATCTCGATCGCGGATTCGTGAACCTGTTGCGCTGCCGCTCCGGGTGTCGCCATCCGTCGTCGTCTCCTAGCGCCCTTTGGCTATCTCGGCATTCACCTTGGTGAGGAGCCCCCGGGCCTGCTGCTGGTACGGGCCTTGCACGGCGACGGCCTCGGTCAGCACCGCCTTCGCCTGCGCGTACTGTTTCTGCAGCGAGTACGCGTTGGCCAGGTAGAACAGCACGGTCGAGTAGGCTTGCGCGTTCGACTTGAGCGCGGGCGCCGCCAGCTTCAACTGCTCGGCGGCGGCGGCCATCTTGTTCTGCTTCATCAGGGCGCGGCCCAGCGCCGAGCGGGCGATCGCGGCCGAGAGCTTGCGCGCGTCGTCCGCGTCCGGCGCCTCCGGCTTCGCCACCTCGACGGCGTGCTGGGCGTACTGCACCGCCTTGGCGAGGTTCGCGCCCTTGGGCTCATCGGCGTAGATGTCGGCCATCATCACCAGCACTGGCAGCTCGTCCGGCTTCTGCGCCAGCACCATTTCGCCGTACGCCACCGCGCCGGCGGCGTCGTTGAGCTGCTGCAGCGTCCAGATCGCCACCTGCGAGAGCTGGCCCTCGTACTTCGACTCCACGAACGACTCGTTGAACGCCTGCACGTACGCCAGCCGCTGCTTCGGGTCCTTCTCGCGCGCGACCGCCGCGTAAGCCGCGTTCTCCAGGAACTCGTAGGCCGGCGCCGCCGACTGCTTCATCTGCTCCTTCTGGTTGGCGAAGTCGTCGTCGCTCATGCCCTCGGGCTTCTTTGCGTCGGCGATGCTCTTCACCAGCTTGCCGCCGCGCGCGGCGTAGTCGAACACCTTGTCGTTCAGCGCGGCGTTCTGCGCGAAGGTCACCTGCGAGACGTAGAGGTCGAGGTTGCCGGGCACGGCCGCGAGCGCCTGGTCGCCGAAGGCCAGCGCCGCCTTGTTGTCGCCGCCGGCGGCGGCCAGTTGCGCAAGCTGCGAGTAGCCGTACGCCGCCGCCATCGGGTCGGAGGCGTACTTGCCGACGAACTCGGTGTACATCGCCTTCTGCTTGGCGGCGTCGGTCTCTTTCCCGATGGCCTGCAACTCCAGGTCGGCGGGCGAGCCGGCGGTGATGTTGATGGCGGTGAGCTGTGCGGCCGCGCGCGGCGAGGCGGCGACACACGCGAGCAGCAGGACAGCTACGCCTGCGAGCCAGCGTCGGGTGCGCATATGCGACCTCCGTGGCCCTGGCTGCCGGGGGTTGCAGCAGGGATGTGCCTGGGGACGTGCGAAGACGCGCGCATCGTACTTCCCTTCCTCACCGGAAGGCAAGAATAGAAGGAGCGCTGACCTCCAGGTCGGCTGGCGCGGAGGCCTCCACGCCTCCGTGAGGGCGGGACGCCCTCACTCCTGCCGGCCAGAGGCCGGTGCTCCCGGCTTTTTCCTTTGCGCCAGGACCAGCGGCTG
The DNA here is from genome assembly GCA_035457425.1 of Terriglobales bacterium. Classification (NCBI taxonomy): domain Bacteria; kingdom Pseudomonadati; phylum Acidobacteriota; class Terriglobia; order Terriglobales; species Terriglobales bacterium. The sequence goes on along the minus strand of DATIBR010000150.1, from coordinate 10,942 downwards.
GCTGGTCGGGAGAAGCACCACCGAAAGCAGTCCTTCGCGCTCCAGCGCCAGGGCGGCCTCGCGGTCGTGCAGCAGGACGACGCCGTGCTCGGAGACCTGTGGCAGCGCGGCCCGCAGCTTGGCCTCGTGGCCGGCGGCGCACAGCAGCATGTCGATGCGTCCGCGGACCGGCTGCCCGTCCGCCAGTGCGACCAGCTTGCCGGCGCCGTTCGCGCGCTGCGCTTCCTCGACCACGCGGCGCGCCTCCGCCGAGACGCCCGCAGCCGCGACCACCTCCGGCTTCACCGTGAGCACCAGCGAGCGCAGGAAAGAAGCCACTTCGGTTTGATCTGTGATCTGCAATTTGTAATTTGTAATTGGGAAACTCGGTTCGACCAATTCCAAATTACAAATTACAGATTACCAATCACAAATCACAGATCCTCCGGCGCCGACGCCGTGATGGCGAACCCCGCCGGCACGATGATCACCCGCGGCAGCGTGCCGTCGCGCATCCGGAACTTGGCCAGGTCTTCCAGCGAGTCCACCTTCAGGTAGGTGCGCATCAGGGAGTCCGCCGGGATGTCCTCGAACTCGAACAGGTCGCCGGGCACGAAGGTGGCTTGAGCCGCCAACAGCAGGTCGCGTTCGTTGCGGAAGTCGGTCTTCAGCTTGGGGTCGAGCACCAGCGCCCAGTAGACGTCGTACTCGCGCGACTTCCCCGGCGCGGGCAGCGCGTTGATGATGGCGTTGTGGTCGTAGTCCTCGCTGCCCTCGAGGTGGTATTGGGTTCCGGGCGCGACCAGGTACAGGTTGAGCCGCTTATCGCGCGGCTTGGTGTCGGTGACGCGCGGCCCCAGTCGCCACGGTCCCACGGTCACCGGCTTGGGCGCGTCCGCCAGCACGAGGCGCGCGGCCGCGCCGTCCAGGTAGACGGCCTCCAGCGTGCGGGAGTCCGGCGCGGGCGCCGCGGCCAACAGCATGCCGGCGCACAGCCCGAATGTGGCGCCTGTGGCGCCCAAGGTTCTGGCTCGCAGTCAGTCCTCCTGGCGAGGCGTCCTCGATTATAGGCGGTACTCCCCTCGTCCTGGCGGCCATCGCCAAAAGCCGCGGGCCCACGATAGATTGGTCGCACCGGGTCATGCGCAACATCCTCCAGCAACGCGGGCTGCGCTTCGTGTTCGCGGCGAACATCATCTCGATGCTCGGCAGCGGGATGAACACCGCCGCCGTCACCTGGTCCATCCTGCAGCGGACGCACTCCGAGATCGCCCTCGGCACGCTTGCCGTGCTCGGCACGCTGCCCGGCATGCTGATGCTGCCCTTCACCGGCGTGATCATCGACCGCGAAGACCGCCGCCACCTGGTGATGATGCTCGACGCCGGCCGCGCCGTCGTGGTGGCCGTCGTCGCCGCGCTTGCCCTGCGCGGCGAGGCCAAGACCTGGCTGCTGTACCTCATGACGGTGTTCGTCGCCGCCGGCTTCTGGATGTTCTGGCCCACTATCACCGCGCTCATCCAGGAGCTCACGCCCGAGTCGGAGTTCGTCCACGCCAACACCTTCCTGTTGGCGGGCGTGCAGGGCGGGTGGCTCATCGCCGGCTCGATCGTCGGGTTCGTCTACGACCGCATCGGCTTGGGCGGCGTGCTCGTCATCGACTTCGCGACCTACCTCATCTCGTTCCTCTGCTACCTGTTCGTGCGCAAGGGCCGGCAGGTGGTGAAGCCGCACGACAGCGGGCCGAAGCCTGAGGGCACGGTCGCGCGCTACTTCCACGAGCTGCGGGAGGGCATCGGCTACGTCCGCGGCAAGCCGTACGTCATCCTGCTGGGCGCGGCGTGGGCGCTGTTCATCGGCGCCATGCTGACGCAGGGCGTGATCACCGCCCCGTTCTCCGACCGCATCCTGCACGCCGGCGCCATCGGATATGGCTGGCTCAACGCCGGCTGGGGCATCGGCGCCTTCCTCAGCGCGCTCTACGCGCCCGCGCTCATCAAGCGCATGGGCTCGCGCCACTCGGTCGCGATGTCCATGGCGCTGCTCGCGCTCAGCCTGTTCGTGCTGCCGGTCTCGCGCTGGCTCGCGCTCGCCGTCCTGATCTACGCCGTCATGGGCTCGGCGCGCGGCGTCGGCGGCATCGGCATCTCCAGCACCATGATGGAGATCGTCCCCAAGCACTTCATGGGGCGCGTGCAGAACCTGTTCTACTTCGCTGGAACGGCGTTGCAGATCGGCGTCGGGTACATGGTCGGCGTGACCGCGCACAAGACCTCGCTCACCTACGGCTTCTTCATGGTCGGCGCGCTCTACCTGCTGGCGACGCTCGCGGCCATCTGGCCCGTCGCCCCGCCGGAAAAATATCTCCAGCCGGAGCCGGTGGCCGCCGAAGGCTCCTATCCGCTCGAGATGGGCGCGGCGCCGGCGCACGGCGAGTCGGTGCCGGCGAATCCAGAACACGACGCGGAGCGTTGACCGGTTTCAGATTCCGCAGTTCCGCACTTCGGCAATCCGGCAGTCCGCTGTTATCCTGTCTCGTTTCGGGGGGACTCATGACGAAACCCATGGAAGGGCGTGCCGCGGTCGTGTTCGGCGTCGCCAACAAGCGCTCCATCGCCTGGGCCATCGCGCAGCGGCTGCAGGAAGCCGGCGCGCAGCTCGCCATCACCTACCAGAACGAGCGCCTGAAGGAAGAGGCCCACGACCTCATCCAGTCGCTCCCCGGCGCTGAGGCCTTCCAGTGCGACGTCGCCAGCGACCAGGAGCTCGCCGGCCTGTTCGAGCGCCTGCAGACCCGCTACGGCAAGCTGCACACCGTCATCCACAGCGTCGCCTACGCTCCCGCCGACGAGCTGAAGAACGATTTCGTCATGACCACGCGCGAGGGCTTCCGCGTCGCGCTCGACGTCAGCTGCTACTCGCTTATCGCGGTCGCGCGCCACGCCCAGCCGCTCATGACCGACGGCGGCTCGGTCGTCACCCTTACTTATTACGGCGCCGAGAAAGTCGTTCCCCACTATAACGTGATGGGAATAGCTAAAGCAGCACTTGAAGCTTCGGTGCGCTACCTGGCGAACGACCTCGGCCCGCAGAAGATCCGCGTCAACGCCATCTCCGCCGGCCCCATCAAGACGCTGGCCGCGCGCGGCATCTCCGGCCTGGGCGACATGCTCAAGTCCCACGCCGAGCGCGCGCCGCTCAAGCGCAACGTCGACGTCAACGAGGTCGCCGACACCGCCGTCTTCCTCTCCTCCGACGGCGGCAGTGGCATCACCGGCGAGGTGCTCTACGTCGATTGCGGGTACAACATCATGGGATTTTGACGTGGGTGGCTTGGCCGGTACCGTCGCCGGCCGGCGGCACGCCGCTAGCTGCTCGCCGCGGCCCCTTGGATCAGCACGATCCGTCGCTCCGATTCGGAGCGCCGTTCGAAACGAATCTCCGCGTCCCGCTCCTTCTTGAACCGCGCGAACTTCTCTCCCCACTCCATCAGGAGGACGCTGCGATCGCTCCGCAGGTCGTCGAGGCCGAGCGTCTCCAGCTCGCGCGGCGTGTCCACGCGATACAGGTCGATGTGGAAGACGTCGGCGCCCTGGCCGCGGTACTCATGGATGAGCGTGAACGTCGGGCTGGTCACGTCTTCCTGCTTCGCTGCCCCAAAGCCTTCCGCGATCCCCTTGATGAGCGTCGTCTTCCCTGCTCCAAGGTCGCCGGTCAGGACGACGAGCTTCGGCGGCGCGAGCTCGCGCGCGAGCTTCCGCCCGAGCGCGACCGTTTCCTCCGGTGAGTGCGTGGTGAATTCCTTCGTCGGCATCAGGGATTGATCACCACGGTTTCGTGGTGCACAGTTTCGGCCGCGACGCGGAACGCGTCGCCGATCTCGCCCAGGATGTCGGTGGCTACCATCGAGGGCTCGCTGTCGGCCGCGCGCGCCAGGTCGCCGGCAAGCCCGTGCAGGTACACCGCCGCGCCCGCGGTCTCGCCCGAGCATTGCTTCGCGCCCGAAGAGATGCCCGCGATCATTCCTGTGAGCACGTCGCCGCTGCCGCCCTTCGCCATCCCCGGGTTCCCGGTCGCGTTCACCCAGACTCCGTGCTCCGGCGTCGCCACGATGGTGCGGTGACCTTTCAGCACCAGCGTGCAGCGATGCTCTTTGGCAAAGCTCAACGCCAGCCCGACCGGATCCGCCGCGATCGCCGCCATGTCTTTTCCGGTGAGCCGCGCGAACTCTCCCGGATGCGGCGTCAGCACCAGCGGCCGTCGGCTGCCGTCGAGCAACTGTGCCGTGCCCGCGAAGGCGTTCAGGCCGTCGGCGTCGAGCACCACCGGCTGCTTCGCCTGCTTCACCAGCGCGCGCACGAACTCCACTGTCTCGGCGTCCTGCCCGAGCCCCGGCCCGATGGCGAGCACGCTCTTGCCGGCGCACAACTTCTCCATCCGGCCGTATTCCATCGCTTTGAGCGAGACGCCGCCCGCCTCCGTCTCTTCCAGCCCTTCGGTCATCAGCTCGGGCGCAAAGCTGGCAGCCAGCTTCTGCACCGACCGCGGGGTCGCGACCGTGACCAGCCCCGCGCCGGCGCGCAGCGCGCCCATGCCCGCCATCGCCGCCGCGCCCGCCTTGCCGGCGGACCCGCCGAGGACCAGCACGTGGCCAAAATCGCCCTTGTGCGCGTCGGCCCGTCGCGGCGCCAGCAAACCCGCGAAATCCGCGGCTGTGATGAGGTTCAGCCCCAGCTTCGACTCGATCGCCTCCGCGGGCGACCCGATGGGCGCCACGAACGTGGGCCCGTCGGTCAGTCGCGCGAACAGGTGCGCCGGCTTGGGCGCGGTAAAGGTCACGACCGCGTTCGCGCGCGCCACCGCGCCGCTCGGCTTGCCGGTCGCGTCGCTGTCCGCGCCCGAGGGGATGTCCACCGCCAGCACCGGCGCCTTCGCCGCGTTCATCGCCGTGATGGCCTCGGCGTAGAGCCCGGTGACCGGCGGCTTCACTCCGGTTCCCAGGAGCGCGTCGACGATCAAATCGCAATCGAACAGCCCCTCCTCCACCGCCTCGCGCAGTTCGCCCCCGGAGGTGAGCTCGGTCGACTCCATCGGCAATTGCTCGAACATCTGCGCCGCGTCGCCTTTCAGCTCGCTCGCGGCTGCGAGCAGCGCCACCCCCACCTGCTTGCCGGCCTGCGAGAGCTTCCGCGCGGCGACGAACCCGTCGCCGCCGTTGTTCCCTTTTCCGCAGACGACGACCACGCGCCGCGCCTCCGGCCAGCGCGCGAGCGCGACGTCGGCGACCGCCGCGCCGGCGTTCTCCATCAGCGTGCTCGAGGCCACGCCGAAGCGCTCGCTGGTTGCGCGGTCGATCTCACGCATCTCGGCGGCAGTGACGATCTTCATTTTGGCCTTAGCGGGTCGCCGCGGCCGCGGCGCTCTGCTCCAGCTTGCGCAGGCTCTTCGATTCCCCGATGGCGATCAGGAAGTCGTTGGGGCGGATCACGTCGCCGGCCGCCGGGTTGAACTTCATCGTCTGGCCGTCGCGCTTGATGGCCAGCACGATCACCCCGAGCTGCTGGTGGATGTGCGACTCCCCGATGGTGACGCCCGCCAGCTGCGAGGCCGGCGCGACCTGGATCTCCTCGATCTCCAGGTCCACGTTGGGGTCGAGCGTGGCGAGGTCGAGGAAGTCGAGCACCTTGGGCCGCAGGAACTGCTGCGCGATGCGGTGCCCGGCGAACGAGTACGGCGAGATGATGCTGTCGGCGCCCGCGGTGCGCAGGTGCTTCTCCGCGTCTTCTTCGCTGGCGCGCGCGATGATGCGCAGCCGCGGCGCCAGTCCCCGCGCCGTCAGGACGATGTAGATGTTGGTGGCGTCGGTGGTCGTGGCCGCCACCAGCCCGACCGCGCGCTCGATGTGCACCGCGCGCAGCGTGGCTTCCTGGGTGGCGTCGCCCACCACCACCAGCCAGTCCTCGGGCAGCTTGTCGCGGCGGGCCTCGCTCGTCTCGATCACCACGAACGGCGCCGGCTTGCGCGCCAACTCGCGCGCCACGCTGCGGCCCACGCGTCCCGCGCCGCAGATGATGTAGTGCCCACTGAGCTTTTCGATGTCGCGCTCCATGCGCCTCTGCCCGAAGATCTTGCCGAGCTCGAATTCTAGCAAAGCCTGCGTCAGGGCCCCGATCGCCAGGAATACCGTGCCCACGCCGCCCACGATGAGGAAGACGTTAAAGATGCGCCCGGCATGCGAGAGCGGATGCACTTCCATGTAGCCCACGGTCGCAAACGTGGTCACGACCATGTACACGCAGTCCAGCCATGGCCAGCCCTCGATCAGGCGAAATCCGACCACGCCGACGATCCCGAGAAAGACCAGGAACATCAGCACGAGCCTCAGGTTCCGCAGCGGCTTCAGGATGGGCTTCACCTGCCGCGGATTCTAAACGCAAAAGGCCCGGAGCCGAAGCTCCGGGCCGTCCGAGCAGCGTCGCTACTTCTTCCGCGTCGACGCCGTGTAGGTGTCGCCCGACGGCGGGTTCTCCACGTGCACCACTTCCCCGCGCTGCACCTTGCTGTGCTTTACGCCGTAGAGGAAGTAGATGGCGAGTCCGATGGCCAGCCAGATCAGCAGCCGCAGCCACGTCACGCCGTTGAGGCCCAGCATCATCGCCAGCGAGATCAGGATGCCCATGATGGGCACGAACGGCACCCACGGCGTCTTGAACGGCCGGTGGACCTCCGGGCGCTTCACGCGCATCACCCACACGCCCGCGCATACGATCACGAACGCCATCAGCGTGCCGATGGAGACCATCTGGCCGAGGTCGCCGATCGGCACCAGCGAGCCGATGATGGCTACGCATACCCCAACGATCGCCGTCGACTTCCACGGCGTGCGGAACTTCGGGTGGATGTCGCCCGCCCACTTCCACAGCAGCCCGTCGTGCGCCATGGAGTAGAAGACGCGCGACTGGCCGAGCAGCATCACCAGCATCACCGTGCTGAGCCCCGCGAGGGCGCCCGCGTTCACCACGTAGCTGCCCCAGTGCACGCCCGTCTCGCGCATCGCCAGCGAGACCGGCGCGCCGATGTTCAGGCGCGAGTAGTGCACGGTCGCCGTCAGCAGGCCCGAGACCAGGATGTAAAGCACGGTGCAGACCACCAGGGACCCGAGGATGCCGATGGGCATGTCCTTTTGCGGGTTCTTGGCTTCCTGCGCCGCCGTCGAGACCGCGTCGAACCCGATGTACGCGAAGAACACCACGCCCGCCCCGCGCAAGACGCCCGACCACCCGTAGTGCCCGAACGTCCCGCTGTTCGTGGGCAGGAACACGCTCCAGTTCTGCTTCGCCACGTCCATGTGCTGGATCACGTACATGCCGGCGACCACGATGAAGGTGAGCACCGCGATCAGCTTCACGAACACGATGGCGGTGTTGAAGTTCGCCGATTCCTTGATGCCCACGATCAGGATGATGGTGACCGCGATGATGGCCAGGAACGCCACCAGGTTGAAGACCGTGGTGGTGTGCTGCGTCGCCCGCGCCAGCTCCTCCATGCTGAAGGAGCCCACCGGGCCCCAGCGCCCGTCGACCATCGCCCACTTCGCGCCCGGCACGTCGCAGATCTGCGGCGGCAGGTTGATGCCGTAATCCTGCAGGAAGGCGACCAGCGTGGAGCTCCATCCGGAAGCGACCGTCGCCGCGCCGAACGCGTACTCCAGGATCAGGTCCCACCCGATGATCCATGCCACCAGCTCGCCCAGCGTGGCGTAGCCGTAGGTGTAGGCCGAGCCCGCGATCGGGATCATCGAGGCGAACTCCGCGTAGCACAGGCCCGCGAACACGCAGCCGATGCCCGCCAACACGTACGACAGGACGATCGCCGGACCGGCGTACAGCGACGCCGCCGAACCGGTGAGCACGAAGATCCCCGCCCCGATGATGGCGCCGATGCCCAGCGTCACCAGGTTCACCGGACCGAGCGCCCGCTTCAGTCCATGCTCACTGGTGTCTGAGGCTTCCGCCATCAGCATGTCCAGCGACTTTCGTTTGAAGATATCAGCCATGATTTCTCCGGATTAGGCCCGGGCTCCGGTCCGGGCAGCGGAACTGCGAGACCACAGGAAATATACAGGAATCCCCAGCAGCACGATGGCAAGTCCCGGCCACGTGTACTGCGGCTTGTAGAGCAGCAGCACCACGTCCACGAACAGCGCCATCGCGATGTAGATGGCCGGCAGCACCGGGTACCCGAACGCCTTGTACGGACGCTCCGCGTTCGGCTGCTTCACGCGCAGCACGAACAACCCGACGATGGTGAGGATGTAGAACACCAGCACCGCGAAGATGATGTAGTCCAGCAACTGGCCGTACGTGCCCGAAAGGCACAGGATGCACGTCCACACCGCCTGCACGCCGAGCGAGACGTAGGGCGTCTTGTACGCCGGATGCAGTTTCCCCACGCTCTTGAAGAACAGCCCGTCCTTGGCCATGGCGTAGTACACGCGTGCGCCAGAGAGGATCAGACCGTTGTTGCAGCCGAAGGTGGAGACCAGGATGGCGGCGGCCATCAGGCTCGCGCCTACCGCACCGAACATCACCTGCATCGCGGCGGTCGCCACCCGGTCTTCCGGCGCGAACTGGATGCCCTTCCCCAGCAGGTCGATCGCGGCCGGGCTGCCCGCCAGCGGCAGCACCCGCAGGTAGATGTAGTTCACCGCGATATAGAGGAGGATGACGGCGCTGGTGCCCACCGCCAGGGCCAGCGGCAGGTTGCGCTTCGGATTCTTCATCTCGCCAGCGGTAAAAGTCACGTTGTTCCACGCGTCGGAAGAGAACAGCGAGCCCACCTGCGCCACCGCGATCACGGTCAGCACGCCCACGAATGCCGTGGTTCCGCTGGCCCCGACGGAGACGGGAAAGGTGGCGTCCCACGAGAAGTTCTTCCAGAATGCGCCGTTAACAAAGTTCGCCGCGATGGCCTGCGAGTTCGCGCCGACAAAGGCGCCCAGCAGCACTAGTCCAACCAGGGCCGCTGTCTTGGCGAAGGTGAAGACGTTCTGCACCAGCGCGCCCGTCCGGATGCCGAACAGGTTGACCACCGTCAGGATGACGATGGTCAGGATGCCGACCAGGTTCGCGGTGTTCAGCCCCACGTCCATGCCGCCGAGCTCCACCGGTCCGAGCAGGATCTTCGGCGCCTTCCAGTGCAATCCCAGGATCCAGTTGGTGGACGAGACCGCGGGGAAGAAGTGTCCCAGGAACTTTCCGAACGCCACGCCGACGGCCGCGATCGTCCCGGTCTGGATCACGAGAAAGAAGGTCCAGCCGTAGAGGAACCCCCACAGCGGCCCCAGCGACTCGCGCAGGTAGATGTACTGCCCGCCGGCGTGCGGCATCATCGCCGCCAGCTCGCCATAGGCCAGCGCGGCGCTCACCGTCATGAAGCCGGTCACCACCCAGGCCGCGATCAGCAGCGCGGGCGAGCCGGTGGTGCGCGCGATGTCGGCCGCCACGATGAACACGCCTGACCCGATCATCGAGCCCATCACCAGCGTGGTCGCGCTCGTCAGCCCGAGGCCCTTCACCAGCCCGGCGTCGTGGATGTCTTCGCCGTTCCGCAGTCTCGCGTCCGTTGCCGCGTCTGTGCTCATGGCATCCTTATTGCTGCAGGATCTGTAGGAACTCCTCGACCGCTGCGCGCGGCTTCACGCGCAGATCGCTGATCACCGCCACCGCGTCCGCGCCGGCTTCGATCACCCCGCGGCAGTTGGCACGCGTGATGCCGCCGATCGCCACCAGCGGCTTCCGGGTGGCGGCGCGCGCCCGTCGCACGCCTTCCAGGCCCACCACCGGCTCCGGCCTGTCTTTGCTCGCCGTGGCGAACACCGGGCCGATGGCGACGTAATCCGCCGGCCCCTCGTCCGCCGCCCCCAGCTGCCCAGCATTATGCGTCGAAACACCCACGCAACGCTGCTCGCCGACGACCTTTCGCGCGCCTGCCGGCGACAGGTCTTCCTGGCCCACGTGCACGCCCTCGAACCCGGCCGCCAGGCAGAGGTCCGCCCGGTCATTCATGACCCATTGGACGTGCGGCGCGGCCCGCCGGACCTCACGCGCCTGCGAAAGCACCTCGGGCGCGGTTCCCTGCTTGTTCCGGAGCTGGATGAGGGTGGCGCCGCCCGCGGCGAGCTTCTCCGCAAAGCGCGCCATGGCCAGCGCCGGGTCCTTCTCGCCGGCGAACAGCGCTGCGTCCAGGATGGGATAGAGCCGCGGGAGTCGCACGAGTCGGCTCATGGGTCGCTAGGCGGAAAGAACCTCTTTGATCGCAGCCTTCTTCTCTTCCTTCTTGGCGAGGAAGCGTTCCATGAACTTGGTGTCGTACTTGCCCGCGCGGAAGTCGGCGTCGGCCAGGATCTTCTTGTGCATGGGAATGGTCGTGAAGATGCCCTCGACCACGAACATGTCGAGCGCGCGCTGCATCCGCGCCATCGCCTCTTCCCGGTCCTTGCCGTGCGTGATGAGCTTGGCGATGAGCGAATCGTAGTACGGCGGGATCACGCCCTCCGCGTACGCCGCCGTGTCTACGCGCACCCCCGTGCCGCCCGGCTGGTGGAAGACGGTGACCTTCCCCGCCGACGGCGTGAACTTCTCCGGGTGCTCGGCGTTCACGCGGCACTCGATGGCGTGCCCGCGCATCTCGACGGGCGGCTTCACCAGTTCGCCCAGCTTCGCGCCCGCCGCGATCAGGATCTGGCTCTTCACCAGGTCCACGCCCGTCACCATCTCGGTGATGGGGTGCTCCACCTGGATGCGGGTGTTCATCTCGATGAAGTGCAGCTTGCGCTGCTCGTCCATCAGGAACTCCACCGTCCCGGCGTTCTGGTAGCCGATGTTGCCCAGCGACTTCACCAGGCGGTCGCCGATCTCCTTGCGCAGCTGCGGCGTCACCTGGGTCGACGGGCACTCCTCGAGC
>DATIBR010000149.1 GCA_035457425.1 Terriglobales bacterium | reverse complement strand
CAGGCCGGCCGGTACAAGGACGCCATCCAGCCTTTGCAGCAGGCCGCCGAATTCGCGCCCCAAGAACCCCGGCCCCATCGGCAGTTGGCAGACGTGTACGAGAAGCTGGGCGACGCCAAGTCCGCCGCCGAGGAACGCACGCGCGCCGGCGAGCTCGAGGCCCAACAGAAAAAGTAGTTGCCGTTGCTGGACGCTCCGTCGCGCCGGGGCGACTCTACTCGCGCCAGACCTGCGGCGGCTTGTGCGCCTCGTCGTTCACGCGTTGCGCGATGCGGTCCAACAACATGGTGACGACCCAGTCCTCCGAACCTCGCTCCTGCGCGGTCACGTAGCTCTCCACCAGCGTGGTTCCGCCCTTCATCAGGGTGAAATCGACACGTCCGCGCGTCAGCGGCTGCGGGTCATTCGGTCTGGCATCCTGGGTACCGATGATGACGGGCGGCATCCGCGTGGCGTCTTCCGGCCGCTGGAGATCGCCGGCGCGCTCGAGCTGCGTCACCGTCGTCTTCAGGATGTAGTCGCAAACGCGGTTGTCGGGAGCGCCTGGCGACTCCGTCGGGAGCGCCGTCGCTTCCAGTCGCCGCTGATCGGCCGCTTTCTTCGGCGGCTTGGCGTGGTTCAGCGCATCGATGAGCCGCGTCCGCTGCCACACTGGCGTGAACGCGCGCGTGCTGGAGTTCTGGCTCAGTGCCACGCATACGCGGATCTTGCCGGCTGCCTGCTCCTGCTTCTTCTCCTTGTCCTTCGCCTCTTGTGCCGAAGCGGTGAGCGCGCTGGCCAGCATCATCGTGACGGCGAGCATCCTGTCCGATCTCATCGCTTCCCCCTCTGTTGCGCGTACTCGGTCGCGCTCGGCATCCCTTCCACCCGCCCTTCCAAGATGGCCTGGAACTCGGCGAGCAGGGCCGGGTGCAACACTCCATTGGACGCGCACACCTCGCGGCTGGCGATATCGAACGCCCCGCCCGAGAGGTCCGTGACCTTCCCGCCGGCTTCCTCCACCAGCAGCACGCCCGCAGCCGTGTCCCACGGGTTGAGGTTGAACTCCCAGAAGCCGTCGACGCGGCCGCACGCCACCGACGCCAGGTCGAGCGCCGCCGACCCCGCGCGGCGCACGCCGTGCGTCCGCAGCGTGATCTGGTGGTAGAAGTGGATGTTCGGGTTCTTGTGCCGCTTGTGGCTGGGGAACCCGGTCGCCACCAGCGCCTCGTTCAGCTTCGCCACCTTCGAGACGTGGATGGCGTTGCCGTTGAGTGTCGCGCCACTTCCCTTCTCGGCGGCGAACAGCTCGTCGCGCGTCGGGTCGTAGAGCACCCCGGCGATGCGCCGGCCTTCGTGTTCCAGCGCGATCGAGACGCAGAACACCGGAAAGCCGTGCGCGAAGTTCGTGGTTCCGTCGAGCGGATCGATGTACCACCGGAACTCGCTGCCGCTCTCGCTGCGCGTGCCTTCCTCGCCCAGGATGTTGTGCTGGGGAAACTGTTTGCGGAGGCGCCCGACGATGAGCGTCTCCGACTCGCGGTCGGCGACCGTCACCAGGTCGGCGTCGCCTTTGTACTCGATCGCGACGCGCGCGCGGAAGTGGCGCATCAGCAGCGCGCCGGCCTCGCGCGCCACCTGCTCCATGAAGAGAAGGAACTCAGAAGGCATCGCCGACAGTCTAAATTGCCAATTGCCAATTGCCGATTTCAGACACACCTAATTGGCAATTGGCAATTTTGGGGGAACTCTACCGCCGGCGCCCGGTGTCCTCAGAGATGTAGCTGATATCGTGCTTGAAGATGAAGAGATTCGGCGCGCCCTCGCGCGTGAGCCGGATCATCCGCTGGTCGTAGTACTCGATCCAGCCGCGCACCACTTCCCCATCCATCAGCTTGACGGCGACGGGCGTCTGCTTCTCGCCCAGCGCTTTCAGGTACTGCGCCTCCTGGCCGGTCTCGTCCGGCGGCGGCATCTTGGCCTTGTTGGTGTTGCGCGTCAGCGGGTTCGGGTTGCGATCGCGGAAACTCATGCGCGCATTCTACTTCATCTTCGACGTGTAGTAGCCGGTGCGGTGGCGCGCGCTGATCTTTTCCAGCTCCGCCGCCGGAGGTCCGCCCGCCGCCGGCGCCAGCGTCACCTCGAGCCGGCGGAAATCGGAATCGCTCATGCGCGGCTTCGGGTAATAGCCCAGCAGGTACTGCGTGCGCAGCTGCTCGCCGATCTCGCCGAACACGCGGTCGAGGTCCGGGAACCCTTTCGCGTAGTAATACTTGCCGCCCGTGTCGGTGGTCATCTGGATGAGCGCGTGCTCCCCGCCGGTGTTGCGCCCCGCGCTCGCCTCCACCGGCACGATCACGATGGCGTACAGGATGGCCTCCGACTGCTGCGCCGCGCGCAGCGCCTCGCCGTAGCTCACCTGGCTCATGGTGTCGCCGCCGTCGGTGATCACGACCAGCACCTTGCGCCCCTGGCGCTTCGCGAGCGCCTCGCTCCCGAGGTAGACGGCGTCGTAGAGCGCGGTCGCCGAGCCAACGCGCACGCGGTCGATCCCACGGTCGATGGCCCGCAGGTCCGACGTGAACCGCACCAGCTCGCGCACCTCGGCGTCGAACTGGTAGAGCGCGAGCGCGTCCTGCTTGCGCAGGATGGAGTGGATGAATCGCCGCGCCGACTCGACCTCGAGCTTGAGGTTGGTGCGCACCGAGAGGCTCGCGTCCACCGCCACCACGATCGACAGCGGCAGCTCCGACTCCTTCGCGAAGACGCGGACCTCCTGCGGCACGCCGTCTTCGGTGACCCGGAAATTCTCTTTCACCAGCCCGGCGACCGGGGCGCCGTTCTCGTCGACCGCGGTCACGTAGACGTTCACCAGCTTCACGTCCACCTTGAACGTCTGCAGGTCTTCGCCCTGCTGCTTCTTCTCCTCCATGCCGGGCGTCCACACGGCAGGCGCTTGCGGTTCCTGCGCGGCGGCCAGGGCGGCGCACGCCAGCAGCACGACAATCACTTTTCGCGGGGTCTTCATCGAGAGTTGCAGGATTAGATGCGGTGGCTCGCCCGCCCGGCTACTCATTTCGCCGTCTTGCCCGCGGTCGGGATGCTCTCCGGGAAGGGCTCGCCGTCGGACCACACCGCGCCGTCGGCGAAGTGCTCCTTCTTCCAGATGGGCACGGTCGTCTTCAGCGTGTCGATGAGCCAGCGGCACGCCTCGAATGCCGCCGCGCGGTGCGCCGAATAGACCGCGATCAGCACGCTCGATTCGCCGATCTCCAGCCGCCCCAGCCGGTGCACCAGCGCGACGTTCCGGATGGCAAACTTCTGCCGCGCTTGGGCGGCGAGCTGCCGCAGCTGCTTCAGCGCCATCGGCTCGTAGGCTTCGTATTCCAGATACTTCGTCTCGCGGCCGCGCGAGTGGTTGCGCACGATGCCGTCGAACAGCACGATGGCGCCGTCCTCCGGCCGCTCGTGCTTCGGCACGATGTCATGCGGCACGATGCGCTCGCGCTGGATGCGCACGAACGGCTCGTCCTGGTTTGCGGG
>DATIBR010000148.1 GCA_035457425.1 Terriglobales bacterium | reverse complement strand
CATTCCGCTGCTTGCGAACGAGTTCCTCGCGAGGCTGGGGGCACGCTATCGGCGCGGCCCGCTCGCGTTCTCGCCCGAGGCGATGCAGCTGCTGGTCTCGGCGCCGTGGCCGGGCAACGTGCGCCAGCTTCTCAACGCGGTGGAGCAGGCGGTGGCGCTCGCGGCCACCGAGGTGATCCCGGAGTCGCTGGTGCGCCAGGCGCTGGATGCGGGCGACACCGCGCTCACGCCGCTCGATGAAGCGCGCCGGGCCTTCGAGCGCGACTATCTTGTGCGCATCCTCAAGATCACCGGGGGCAATGTGACCAAAGCCGCACGCCTCGCCGGGCGCAACCGCACGGAGTTCTACCGCCTGCTCGAGCGCCACTCGCTCGAGCCTGCGATGTTCAAGGGTAATATTAAGGGCGATAAAGACCAGAAGGAGCGAGCTGCTGCATGAGGATAGTGATGAGCAGGGTGTTACAAGTCATCGCCTTCTGGGCGATTTTTGTTTTGGCGGCCGCCGCCCAGGAGCTTGGACCGGAGGACCTCGTCAAGAAGGTGACGCAAGAGGTGCTCGACGCGATCAAGAGCGACAAGCAGCTAGCCGCGGGCGACAAGCGCAAAGCGATCAAGCTTGCCGAGGAGAAGGTGCTGCCGCACGTCGACTTCGAGGAGGCCACGCGCCTCGCGGTCGGCCGCAGCTGGGCACAGGCCACTCCGGAGCAGAGGAAGAAGCTGGTGACGGAATTCCGCAACATGCTGGTGCGCACCTATTCGAACGCGATCACCGCGTACGAGGGCCAGACCATGAAAGTGATGCCGGTGCGCATGAAGCCCGGCGACACCGACGTCACGGTGCACAACCAGTTCATCCGCCCCGGCGGCAAGCCTGTGCTCCTCGACTACTCGATGCGCAAGACCGACTCGGGCTGGAAGATCTACGACATCGTGGTCGAGGGCGTAAGCCTCGTGCTCACCTACCGCAGCGAGTTCGATGCCGTGGTGAAGCAGGAAGGCATCGACGGCCTCATCAAGCGCCTCGCGCAGAAGAACACGCCAGCCGCCGCGGGCGGCTCAAAGTAGTTGGAAAAGGGTCCCGGCCCCTTATAGTTACCCTAATAGTCAGCGCCGCTCGCGGCTGAGCGAGTAGTAGGTGCCGGCGAAGATGATCACCGCCCCGGCGAGCACCAGCGGGTCGAACGGCTCCGCGTACGCGAGCGCGCCCACTACCGCGATCAGCGGCAGTCGGATGAAGTCGATCGGGACCGCGACCATCGCGTCAACCAGCCTCATCGCCTGCGTCATGCAGTAGTGAGCGCAGAAGCTGCCGATACCGATGGCCAGGATCCAGGGCAGGTCGGCAGCCACCGGTGTGACCCACTGCGGCGCCGCGGCGACGAGCGAGATCGGCGTCTGCACCACAGCCATCCAGAAAAGCACGGCGAGCGCGCTGTCGGTCGACGACAGCCGCTTGGTGAAAATGAAGGACGAGGCATAGCAGAGCGAGCCGAGGATCATCGCCACCGCCGCCGGATGGAACGCGCCGCCGCCAGGACGCACGATGATCAGCACGCCGACGAGGCCGAGCGCGAGCATCACCAGTCTCGGGAAGGTGAACTTCTCCTTGAGGAAGATCCAGGCGAGGAGCGCCGTCCATACCGGCATCGTGAACTCGATCGCAAACACCATGGCGAGCGTGAGCGCGCCGATGGAGTAGACCCACAGCACCTGCCCGCAGAAGTGGATGGTGTTTCTCCAGAAGTGCAGCGAAAACCTGCGGGTCCGCAGGGCAGCGGTACCGGCCCGGGGAATCATCAGCAGCACGAGGGCGAGCATCACCACGCTGCGCAGGAACACAATCTCGAACGACCCCATGTGGCGCTGCAGCTCGCGCACCGCGACCGCCATGGCCGTGAAGGAAAGCACCGCGCCCGCCATCCACAGCACGCCGCGCAGCGTGTGGGCGGGCTGCGTCGTCAACGCGGAACGTGAAACAGCCGGAGCGTCGGGGGCGGCATGTTCCGTAATGTTATGGTTTTCCCCTCAGGCGACCGGGCCGTTTCATGAAACGAACCCAGAACAACCTCAAGCTCGACATCTTCCCCCATATC
>DATIBR010000147.1 GCA_035457425.1 Terriglobales bacterium | reverse complement strand
GAACAGGTCGACGCCGTTCGCCAAATCCTCGAGCTTGAGCACGCGCTGCCACGACGGGCTGGTGTAGAGCCAGCGCCCCTCCAGGTCGATCATCGCGATCAGGTCGGCGGCGTTCTCGGCGATCAGGCGGTAGCGCTCCTCGCTGCGGCGCAGGGCGTCGCGCCCGATCGCGACGCGGCGGGTCTGCTGGTGCACCACGTAGGCGACCGCGCTCATGTAGCCGAACGAGCCGACCGCGCAGAGCGCGGTGACCAGCTCGCTGGTGGCCGGCGCGTAGTAGAAGCCGCCGCCGAGCACCCAGAACAGCGCCCCGGCCGCGCTGCACAGGAGCGACCAGCCGAAGCCCGAGGCGCCGCGGCTCACGATCGCGTTCAGCGTGGTGGCGCCGACAAAGCCGAACACCACCCAGGTCGGGAAGCCGAGCGCCGCGCACCAGGCGCCGAGCAGCGCCGCGTCGAGGAACAGGTTGTCGAGCTCGGCGCTGACCGGGCGGGTGGAGACCCAGGCGCGCCAGTAGACGATGTGCGGGTAGGCGAGGAACTGCAGCGCGAGCAGCGTCCAGGCGAGCGGTCCGGCGCCCCGCTCCCAGAGCATCTCGCCGACCACGACGAAGCAATAGAGAAATGCCGCGGTCCGGACGTAGTAGTTGGTGGCGACCAGCCCTTGCGCCGCAGCATGCATCTCTGCACACTAAGTCACGTTCCGTCCCACTACTTAAAAGATTTGTCATGACCACGCAGCTCGAATCTCTCCGCCGTCACTCCCTGGTGGTCGCCGACACCGGCGACATCGAAGCCGTCGCGCGCTGGAAGCCGCAGGACGCCACCACCAACCCTTCGCTCCTGCTCTCGTCGGCCGAGGACCCGCGTTACCGGCACCTCATGGACCGCGACATGGACCGGGTGTTCGTCAACTTCGGCTGCGAGATCCTCAAGCACATCCCCGGTCGGGTTTCGACCGAGGTCGATGCGCGGCTTTCCTTCGACACGCAGGGCTCGATCGCCAAGGCGCAGCGGTTTATCGCTCTGTACGAGAAGCAAGGCGTGAAGCGCGAGCGCGTACTGATCAAGCTCGCAAGCACGTGGGAAGGCATCAAGGCGGCGGAGAAGCTCGAGCGCGAGGGCATCCACTGCAACATGACGCTGCTCTTCTCTTTCGCGCAGGCGGTGGCGTGCGCGGATGCGGGCGTGACGCTGATCTCGCCCTTCGTCGGGCGGATCTACGACTGGTACAAGGCGAGCCGCAAGGTGGACGACATCCCGGTGGAGGAAGATCCGGGCGTCGCGTCGGTGAGGAAGATCTACACCTACTACAAGAAGCACGGCTACAAGGTGCAGGTGATGGGCGCGAGCTTCCGCAAGACCGGGCAGATCCTCGCGCTCGCGGGCTGCGACCTTCTCACCATCGCGCCCGACCTGCTGGAGAAGCTGTCCAGGGCCGAGGGCGCGATCCCGAGGCTGCTCTCCCCGGAGAAAGCGAAAACCCAATCGGCGGAAAAGGTGAATTGGGACGAAAAGGCGTTCCGCTGGGAGCACAACCAGGACGCCATGGCGACCGACAAGCTCGCCGAAGGCATCCGGCGCTTCGACGCCGATGCGCGCAAGCTGGAGAAGCTGCTCACTTCGCTCGCCGCGGCGGTCCCCGCCAAGTAGCAAACCTAATTCGGGGCCAGGGCCACGACTGGTTCGTCTATTTGCGGCCCTGACCCCGAATTCGTTCTGCGATCCAGCCAAGTAGATAAAGCGCCGCCGGCACGCCGACGGCGAAAATGGCCGGCTGGAGCGCGCGGTTGGGCTCCTCGGACGTCAGCAGGATGAGCACGACCTGGATGCCCGCGACCACGACCCAGATCACGGTGAAGAGCAGCCACCACTTGCGCCAGGTGAACACGCCGGGCTAGCGCGGCTGGGCGAGCTTGCGCACCTTGTCCAGCTCGGCGGCGGCACGCTGGGCGGACTCGTCGGCGCGCGCGCGCGCCTTCAGGCTCTCGCCCTGCTCGAGCAGGAGCGCGGCGTCGACGTGCGGCGCGAGCTCCTTCTGCGCCTCGGGCAGCTCGTAGAGCAGCTGCGAGAGCGCCTTCAGCGACACCTCGAGGTCGTGGTGGTCGCGCTCGACGCGCTTCTTGAGGTCGGCGGCGACGCGGATCCAGTAGGGGTCGCGCCGGCTCGCCACCGACATGTGCATGGCGAGCGCGCGGCGGCTCATCGCCGCCTCGCGCGCAAGGCGCTCGGCGTCGCTGCGCTTGCGCGCGATCTCGCGCGCGCTGTGGATGTAGTGCTCGGCCGCGGTCTCGAGCGGGCGGTCGCGCGGCGCCTTGGCCATCTTCAGGTTGCTGTCGATGCGCGACACCAGGTCCGGCGTGGGCGGGCCGTTCAGCGCCTGGCGCAGCTGCTTGGTAGTCTCGACGAGCAGCGCCGTGACCTGGCGCTGCTGCTCGCGCTTCTGCTTGGAGGCATAGAGGTAATACGCCGTGCTGCCCGCGATGGCGAGCACGACCGCAGCGACGACGGCCCTGGACCCTCCCATTCCCGGGGAGGATAGCGGAAATTCAAATCACCGCAATTTGAGCCGTGCAAGAAGCCGCGGGCGGCGGCGGTGGAAGATGACATCCGGCTTCGCGCGGAACACCACTCCCGCCACCGCGCCGAGCGCGGTAGCGATGGCGACGGTGACCAGCGGCTGGCGCTTGTGCACCGGCACCGCCTCTGGCATCGGCATGGGCGGCAGCGGGCGCGCGGCCTGCACCCGAACCGGGACCGCGACGGGTGTTCCTCGAGAATCTTCTTTCTCAACGGCGCCCGGTCTCTTCTGCCCTTTGCGCGAGCCGTACTCGTGCGAGTAGACCCAGGTGAACTCCGCGCCGAGCAGGAAGATCTGCGCCGAGTAGTAGACCCAGATCATCACCACCGCGAGCGAGCCGGCGGCGCCGAACGAGGAAGCGACGGCGCTGCGCCCGAGGTAGAGGCTGATGAGGAACTTGCCGACCGTGAAGAGGATCGCGGTCACCACGGCGCCGACCCACACGTCGTGCCACTCGATCCTGGCGCGCGGCATCAGCTTGTAGATGAGCGCGAACACCGTGGTGGTGAGCGCGAAGCCGGCCACGAAGTTCACGATCTGCGCGAGCACCTGCCAGCCCTCGGTGCCCCACATCTTTCCGAGCGACTGCAGCACCGTATCGAGCACCAGCGACACCATGAGCAGGAACGCGATACCGAGGATCATGCCGAGCGAAAGGAGTCGCGAGCGCAGCAGCTTCCACACCCCGCCGGCTTCGCGCGCCGGCGCGCGCCAGATGCGGTCGAGCGAGTTTTGCAGCTCGCCGAACACCGTGGTCGCGCCGAGGATGAGCACGAAGACGCCCGTAACCGTGGCGATCAGCCCTTCCTTCGGCTGCGACGCGTTGGCGATCATCTCCTCGATCGCCTTTGCGCCCTGCTCGCCCATCAGGCCCGACAGGCCCGAGGTGATCTCGCCGCGCGCCGCCTCGTCGCCGAAGAACCAGCCGGCGACCGCGATCACGATGAGAAGCAGCGGCGCGATGGAGAACAGGGTGTAGTAGGAGAGCGCCGCGCCCATGCTCGGCGCGTAGTCGTTGGACCACGCCTGCACGGCCTTCTTGAACAGCGGCCAGACTTGCCTGGGGTGCAGCATCACACCCCGCGCGAGCAGGGATTGTGCCCGCTACCCGGCGTGGGGATGAGGCATCTGGCTCGTGCGCGCGCGCAGCGTGTCGATGAAGAAGAGCCGTGTGTTGACGGCCTCGAGCGCGATCAGGATCTGCAGGCGCAAATAGTCCGCCGCCCCGCTCATGTTGCGCCGGTTCCACTTCAGGTGGCCCTCGCGCGAGAACAGGTCGCGCGACTCGACGCCCTCCCAGCCGCCGGCGTTATGGATCACCAGCTCTCGCAACTGGGCGTAGCACGCGCGCACTTCGGTCAGGTCCGTATAGGCCACAATGACTTGTCGTCGTTAGCTCCCGTAGAATGCTAGCTGGGAGGTGCAAGCCCATGATCTGCGTACGCGTCATTACCGCCGCAATTTTGTGTAGCGTTTCAGCTACCTACGCGGCCGAGCCGGAAGACACCGCGCGGCGTGCCGGCCAGGCGATCGAACGCGGCGCCAAGGCGGCCGAGAAAGGCATCAAGCGCGGCGCCGCGGCCACCGAGCGCGGCGTGAAGAAAGCCGGCGAGTGGGTGGAGCGAAACGCCGAGAAGGCCGAGAAGGGGCTGAAGAAACTCGCGCAGTAATCCGCTGTCCGTTCGCCCATGGAGCAAAAACCCCGCTGGGCCGAGATGTGCGCCCGCATCCTTCAGCAATGCGAGGTGCTGCGCGGCGGCCGCGAGAACCTGGCCGCGTTCCTTCAAGTGAATCCCGACGAGCTCGCCGACTGGGTCGAGGCGCGCTCCGGCCCGCCGCGGCAGGTGTTCGAGAAGGCGATGGAAGTGATCCTCGCCGAGCACGACCGGCGCGCGGCCATGGGCCCGGCGCCGAAGCGGCGCAAGACCGACCACTGACTCAATAAATGGGGACGGACCCCATTTTTCTCATTTAGCGGTACGTTTGTCGTTCCCGCGAAGGCGGGAACCCCATTGCGGGGATGACGGCGGACTTCTTAAACGAGAGAAATGGGGTCCGTCCCCATTTATCCGCTTACTTAAGGTTCTTCAGGTTCATCGCCACCATCTCGAGCTGGTGGGTGAGCGGGCGATGGCCGGGCTTGTCCTGCAGCTTGTTGAGGGCCAGGACCACGTTGTGGCCGAGCTGCTGCGCGCTCATGGAGCCGAGGTTCTCGAACATCCGCACGATCTCGGCCAAGCCGTAGCGGCGCGCGTTCTCACGCACCTCGATCAGGCGGGCTTCGATGCCCGCCCGGTCGAGGTTGGTGGGAAAGCGTAACGTCTCTTCTTCAGGGTTGTTTTTTGCCATCCTTCTTCGCTGCCGAACCGCCGTCCTGCGGCCAGTAGTAGTTCGCGGCAAAAGAGTACGGCGGGTGCATGTAGCGCTTCGCGGGCACCACCTTGGCGGCGTACTCGCGCTGCGACTCGTACACCTTCTTGAAGGTCGGGTTCTTCGCCGAGTTCTCCTTCGCCACCTCGTCCCACGCCTTCAGCGACGCGATCAGGATGTCGGCCGGGGTGCGGCGGATCTGCACGCCGTGCTTCTTGACCATCTCGTCCATCGCGTCGGCGTTCTGCTTCTGCCACTTGGTGAGCCACTCGATGAACGCGTCGTTGATCACGATGTTGAACAGCTCCTGCTGCTGCGGGCTGAGCGACTTCCAGACGTCGAGGTTCAGGCCGAACTCGCCGATCGAGTTGTTCTCGTGCATGCCCGGCGTGTAGTGGTACTTGAACACGCCCGGCAGCCCGAGGCGCAGGTCTTCCACGCCGCCGACCCACTCGGCGCAGTCGATCACCCCGCGCTGCGCGGCCGGCACGATCTCGCCGCCCGGCATGTTGACCACGCTCTGGCCGAGCTTGGCGTAGATCTCCGCGTTCAGGCCGGTCTGGCGGCACTTCATGCCCTTGAAGTCGGCGACTGACCTGAGCGGCTTCTTGAACCAGCCGAACGCCTGCGGGCTGGACGGGTGCGCGGGCCAGACGATCAGGTTCAGCTTGAGCTCGTTCTGGTAGAAGTCGCGCCACATCTGCAGGCCGCCGCCGACGTAGAGCCAGCCCAGGTAATCCATGTGATCCATGCCGAACGGGCCTCCCGGAGGCCCGGCGAACAGCGCCGCGGTCGGGCTCTTTCCCACCCAGTAGTACGAGATCGAGTGCCAGCCGTCGATCACCTTCTTGTTGGCCGCGTCGAGCACCTCGAAGGCGGGCACGATCTGCCCGGCGGCCATGGCCTCGACCTTCACCGTGCCGCCGCTCGCCTTCTCCATCCGCTCGGAAATGATGCGCAGGTGGTCCTGGATCGTCAGGCTGGCGGGCCAGCTCGACTGGACCTTGATCGACTTCGTGGCCGGGGCCTGCGCCTGCGCCCCGAATGAAACGAACGCCGCCGAAACGGCGACTGCAAACGCTCTTTTGAGCATGGGATCCTCCTCGGCCGCATGCTATGGCCTTTGTCCGCAAAAGTGAACCGTCTTTCCGCTTGCCGGGTCCGACGGGATTCTGAAGCGCAAGGGAATGTCAAAGAGCCGTGCCGCCCGCATCTCCAACGCGGGCAAGTCAGCCAGCCGCAAGGGAGGGAAGAAGAAAGGCGGCTAGATTGTTGGCCGCATATGGCCAACCGAGCGCTTTTCCTCGTCTTCTTTCTCCTCCTCCCGCCCCTCGCCGGCGCCCAGCTGCCGGTGCAGGGCGCGGAGCCCTACGTCGGGCAGCCCGGCAAGGACGTGATCTGGGTGCCGACGCCTCCCAGCCTGGTCGAGAAGATGCTCGACATGGCGGCCGTGACCCCGCAGGACATCGTCATGGACCTCGGCTCCGGCGACGGGCGCAACATCATCGCCGCGGCGAAGCGCGGCGCCACCGCGATCGGCGTCGAGTACGACACCGACCTGGTGCACCTGTCGCGCAAGCGCGCCGCCGAGGAAGGCGTGGCCGGGCGCGCGCGCTTCGTGCAGGGCGACATGTACGAGGCCGACATCTCGCAGGCCACGGTGCTCGCGCTGTTCCTCCTGCCGGACAACCTGTCGAAGCTCAAGCCGAAATTCGAGAAGCTGCGCCCCGGCACGCGCATCGTCATCAACGCCTACCAGATCGCGGGCTGGGAGCCGAAGGAAGTGGGCGTGGCGGGCGGCGAGTGCGCGCCCTGGTGCACCGCGTACCTGTATGTCGTGCCGGCACGGCCCGACTAGAAAAAAAACGCCCCCGACCAAGCGGGGGCGACGGCTTTCGCCGAAACCGGATTCAGTTCTTGCCGAAGGCGAAGCTGCCGGTGAAGTCGAGGTCCGACTCCGCCTCGGCGGCCTGCGCCATCACCAGCCCGCGCGCCTGAAGGTCGGCGAGGCGGTGGTGGTCGTCGAGGCGGGGCAGGAGCTTGCGCAGCTCCTGCCAGTGGGCCCCGCCCTCCAGGAGCGCGAGGATCTGGCGGTCGGCGGCCGCGACGGCAATATCCTGCCGCGCCTTCTCCCCGGCCTCGGTGCAGCGATAGATGCGCTCGACCCTGCTCATGACTCCTCCCGCGGTTGCACTGCGAAGCAGCATGGTGCGATTCTGCGTGCCGGGCGCGGAGATATTGAGCGGGCCTTGCAGCTATTCACAGACTTCACAATTTCGCATCCGTTGTCAGGGGATCCCCGGACGCGGCGGTGGTAGGGCGCGCGCGATTACCCTATGGTTTCCCCCAT
>DATIBR010000146.1 GCA_035457425.1 Terriglobales bacterium | reverse complement strand
CTGCTCGCACAGCTCGAGCACCTGCTTGCGGATGCGCGTGAGCGCGGCCGCGTCGGTGCGGTGGTGGAGCGCCTCGGCGATCCAGCGGCCGACCTGCTTCATCTCCGCTTCCTTCATGCCGCGCGTGGTGATCGCCGGCGTCCCGATGCGGATGCCGCTCGGCTTCATCGGCGGATTCACGTCGAACGGGATCGCGTTCTTGTTGACCGTGATGCCGGCCTCGCCCAGCGCCTTCTCGGCTTCGGAGCCGAGCATGCCCTTGGCGAAGACGTCGACCAGCATGAGGTGCGTGTCGGTGCCGCCGGAGATGATGCGGAAGCCTTCGCCGGCGAGCGTCTGCGCCAGCACCTTGGCGTTCGCGACGATCTGGCGCGCGTAGTCCTGGAAGCTCGGCTGCATGGCTTCCTGGAAGCACACCGCCTTGGCCGCGATGATGTGCACCAGCGGCCCGCCCTGGATGCCGGGGAAAACCGTCTTGTCGATCGCAGCGGCGAGGTCGAACGGCTTGTCGCCGCCGCGGTCGATGGTCTTGACGGAGAGGATCATGCCGGCGCGCGGGCCGCGCAGCGTCTTGTGCGTGGTGGTAGTGACGATGTGCGCGTGCGGCACCGGCGAGGGATGCACGCCGCCGGCGACCAGGCCTGCGAAGTGCGCCATGTCGACCATGTAGAGCGCGCCGACCTTGTCGGCGATCTGCCGCATGCGCGCGAAGTCGATGAGGCGCGGATACGCGGAGCCGCCGCCCACGATGAGCTTCGGCTTGTGCTCCTCGGCGAGCTTCTCGAGCGCGTCGTAGTCGATGGTCTCGGTCTCCTTGGTCACGCCGTACGGGATGACCTGGTAGGTCTTGCCGGAGAAGTTCAGGTGATGGCCGTGCGTGAGGTGCCCGCCGTGGGCGAGGTTGAGCCCGAGGATGGCGTCGCCGTTCTGCAGCACGGCGTAATAGGCGCCCATGTTGGCGGTGGAGCCGGAGTGCGGCTGCACGTTGGCGTGCTCGGCGCCGAAGAGCTGCTTGGCGCGGTCGCGCGCCAGGTTCTCCACCACGTCAGTGAACTCGCAGCCGCCGTAGTAGCGCTTGCCGGGATAGCCCTCGGCGTACTTGTTGGTGAAGACCGAGCCGGCGGCCTCGAGCACGGCTTCGGAGACGAAGTTCTCGCTGGCGATCAGCTCCAGGCCTTCGTGCTGGCGGCGCTCTTCGTTGGCAATGGCCTGCGCGATCTCAGGGTCGACGTCGGCGAGCGGTAGCGACATTCTGTTCTTCATAAGAGTCCGTGGTGGTGCGATCAGAAGGTTTCAACGCCGAGGCGCAGAGTGCGCCGAGGTTTTGAGTCTTGATCGTCGGCGGCCTCGACGCCTCGGCGGTGATGAAGGGTCAGTGTAAGCCTCGCCGGCGACGTGGCGCTAGCGGTTCGCCTGGATGAAGGCGGCCCAGGCGCGAGCCACTTTGCCGAGCTTGAGGGTGACGTAGCCGCCGGGCGTTTCGAGCTTCAGGATGTCGCGCAGGACCTGGACGGAGCGGATGTCGGCGAGCGCGAGCTCGTACTGGAAGTAGCCGCGGAAGCGAAGGCGCTCGCGGTCGAGCGTGGCGGCGCCGGAGGAGAACCGGTCGCCGTGGCGGAGCTGCGCCGGCGCGCTGAGGCGGTCAGGCGCGGGATCTTGGGCCGGCATGCGCCTGCATCTCTTCGCGCTCGATCTCGCTGATCTTGTCGACGCGGCGCTGGTGGCGGCCGCCGGCGAAGGGCGTGTGCAGCCACTTGTCGACGATGCTCCAGGCCTTCGATTCGTCGAGGATGCGGGCGCCGATGGCGAGCACGTTGGCGTCGTTGTGCTCGCGCGAGAGCTGCGCCTCCTGCTCGCTGGAGACGTTGGCGGCGCGCACGCCCGGCACCTTGTTGGCGGCGATGGCCATGCCGATGCCGGAGCCGCAGACCAGCAGCCCGAAGTCGGCCTGCTTCCCGGCGACTTTTTCGCCGACCTTGCGCGCGAAGTCGGGATAGTCGACCGACTCGTTGGAGACGGTGCCCTGGTCCTCGACCTGGACGCCCTGCTGCGCGAGGCGCTGCTTGATCTTCTCCTTGAGTTCGTAGCCGGCGTGGTCGGCGCCGATGGCGATCTTCATGGCCACATTCTACCGCGCGGGCCAGATGCCCGCGCGACGGGCGGCGAGAGGCCGGCGCTACGGAGTTGCGGAGGGCGCGGTTTCGACGGATAATCACGCTCCGCGACCCCCAGCAGTGCGCAGAAACATCGAGGTGGCCCATGGCAGTCCCCGCAGTCGAGGTGCAGGAACCAAAGCCGGAAAAGAAGGCGTTCAAGCTCATCCAGTTCGACACGTCCACGTTCATCGCGCGCATCACGCTGAACCATCCGCCGTACAACGTGCTGACGGTGCCGCTGATGACGGAGCTGGCCGAGGCGATCGAGAGCCTGAACGGCCGCGGCGAGATCAAGGCCATCCTGCTGGAGTCGAACCAGAAGACGTTCTCGGCGGGCATCGGCCTGGAGGACTCGAAGGCCGACCGCGTGTTCCAGACGCTGGACGCGTTCAACCGCGTGTTCCAGGCGATCACGGAGATCTCGAAGCCGCTGATCGTGATCGTGAACGGGCCGGCGATCGGGGCGGGCTCGGAGCTGGTGGCGTTCGCCGACATGGTGATCGCGACGCCCAAGGCGAAGTTCGCGCAGCCCGAGGTGAAGCTCGGCATCTTCCCGCCGTTCGCGGCCATCATGCTGCCGCAGCTCATCGGGCCGAAGAAGACGTATGAGCTCATCCTGACGGGCGAGGCGCTGACGGCGGAAGAAGCGCATCAGCTGGGCTTCGTGAACAAGGTGGTGAGCGAAGCCGACCTGCCGAAGACCGTGGCCGACGTGATCGCGAAGATCGGGGAGTTCTCGGCGCCGGTGCTGGAGATGACCAAGAAGGTGATCTCGAGCTCGATGGGCCTGCCGCTGAAGGAAGCGATGAAGAAGTCGCAGGACGTCTACCTGAACCAACTGATGGCGCTCGAGGACGTGCAGGAGGGCCTGCGCGCGGTGCTGGAGAAGCGCAAGCCGGTGTGGAAGAACAAGTGACGGCGTTCTGCGGGCGTGAGCGAAGCGGGAGCCCGCAGCCGTCATCCCGAGCGTAGCGAGGGATCTCGGCCGTGAGATGCTCCGCCCGCCACGGCGGGCTCAGCATGACACTCACGAAACAGTCTCCAAATGGCGAGGCGGCGTGCTCTGCAGCACGCCGCCTCTTTGTACAAGGGAGATCCTTCGGCCAGCGAAGAACCTGTGGATGCCACCCGCATCCGGCGGCTAGCCGCCGCGGCGGGTGATCTCCTGGTAGATCATCTCGACCAGCTTGATCTTGACGGACTCCTTGAGGTCGAGGAACTGGACGCCCATCTTGTTGCCGTTGGCGTGGCGGACGACGGCGCGGGCGTCGATCCACTCGCCGAGCGGCGAGTCCCACTTGAAGCGGACACGCACCTCGACGCCGATGGGTTCGGGAGCGTCGCCGGCAAAGCCGATGCCGCCCTCACTGATGTCGTAGGCATAACCGGCGTGTTCCGGCGACGGGGTCCCGTAGCGCACCATGACCGGGGCGGGAAACCGCGGGAAGGCGCGCTTTTCGGACCAACTCGAGTGGCCTGTTGCGACTGCTGCTGCCATAAGACGCCTCTGCTGCTGGGATTCGCTAGCGCCTACCACCGGCGAACCTAAAGTGCCGGGCAGCATACGCCGGGACCCTGTACCTGGCCATGTCCCATTGGACGCATCACCCCCTGTCCTTCCGGACATGTACTTTAGTAACCAGCAACGGGTTTTCAGCAGCCGGCGAAGTTGCCCTCTTCGAGGGCGAGGCGCCACTGGCCGGCGACGCGCTCGAAGCCGAACTCCAGCAGGTAGCCGGCGCCTTCCGCGGAGAGCTTCGGTCCGTGGAGGCAGACGGAGGCCGAGCCCTGGCTGGGGGTATCGAGATCCACGAGCACGGTGAGGTCGCGCCGGGTGGCGAGCCGGAGCAGCTCGCGGTAGGAGCGGGGCTCGGAGGTGCGCTGGGTGAAGACGCCGCCGGACTGGTCCTGCATCTCTTTTTCCAGGCAGGGAGTGTCGAACCAGCGGCAGTAGAGGCCGGTCCGGGCGGCGAACTGCTTGCGGATCTCGGCGAGCGAGGCGCGCTCGCCGTCCATGTCGACGATGACGCCGCGCGGCGAGAGGTAGGGAGTGACGGCGGCGGGCGAGCCGGACTGCAGCGCGGCGAGCAAGGAGCGCGTGGTGGCCTCGAGCTGGCGCTCGGCGGCCGATCTTTTGCGCGGCGGCGGCGGGGCCTGGGCGGCCGCGACAAGGATCCCGAACAACACGAAGATCAGGGTCAAGAGCCCCGGCCCCCTCGACTGCGCTCGGGGCAGGCTTGGACGGCCGCGGTATCCATGGAGTCGCGTCACCATGCGGTGCGGAGGAAGCTCATCATCTGCCAGCCGTCCATGAACTTGTAGGGCGCCTCGCCGGTGGTGTAGTGGCCGCAGGGC
This sequence comes from Terriglobales bacterium, assembly GCA_035457425.1. NCBI lineage: Bacteria > Pseudomonadati > Acidobacteriota > Terriglobia > Terriglobales > Terriglobales bacterium. Next base: position 41,202 of record DATIBR010000146.1, on the reverse strand, counting down.
AGCTCGACGATCTTGCAGTCGAGGCCGTGGTCGTGGAAGGCGGCGGCGGCCTGGTGCGAAAACTCGGGCAGGAAGGTCATGTCGTACTTGCCGTAGATCATGAGCGACTTCTTGGGCCAGCGGCGGAACTTGTCGAAGTACACGGCAGGACTGATGGCGAGCCAGGCCTGGCGCAGGCGGTCGAGGTCGGTGATGGATTCCAGGCCGGCCTTGATATGGCGGGTGGACTGGCCGGTCCAGACCACGTCGGCGAAGTGCATGGAGGCGTGATTGAAGACGTTGACGCGCAGGCGCGGGTCGTGCGCGCTGGCGAGGAAGGCGTAGCAGGAACCGAGCGAAGTTCCGACGACGCCGAAGTGGCGGTAACCCTGGGCGGCGAGCCAGTCGAGGCAGGAGCGGACGTCGAGCACCGCCTGGCGCGCGGCGGAGATGGTGCGGCCGACGTTGGCGGAGACGGCGTAGTCGGCGCGCGAGAGCTCGGCGGGCATGCGGACATCGTGGTAGGGCATGCTGAGGCGGAGGGCGGCGATGCCGAGCAGGTTGAAGCCGCGGCAGAGCGTGTTGTGGCTCTCGGCATCGGAGTTCCACTGCGGCATCACGACGACGGCGCGGCGGCCGCGCGCGGGGAACCAGCGCGCATTGGCGAGGTCGTTCGCGGGATGCGGCGTCTTCACCGGCGAGGTGAAGCGCAGGAACTGCCCGGTCTTCCCTTCCGCGTTGAAGGCGGCGTTGCGCTCGTCCTTGTCGATGCCAGTGGCGTAGAGCTTGAGCTCACGGCGCTCGACACGGAAGTCGGTGGGGGTGGCGTAACTGAAGAACTCGTCCGAGTGCGCGACGATCTTGTCGTTCAGCTCGTGGATGAACTGCTCGATGGCGGCGTTGTCGGCGCCGCGACGCGGGGCGCTGCCATTGACGCCGGGAAAGTCATGGATCCACTCGAGACCCCAGTCGAAGGGGCGGACGACACGATTGGTGTCGCGCTCGGTGAGGCGCGTCTCCCAGTCCTCGATCCACTTCTGGTAGCGCTGGCGCATGTCCGTGGGATGGATATCAATATAGTGGCCGTAGGGCTGCAGGTGCAGGCATCTTCAGCGAATGGAGGCAAATGACGATTGACAAATGACAAATGACGATTGAAAGGCAGGCTGCCGGAGCGGGCGGCGTCCTCATTTGTCATTTTTCATTCGTCATTTGTGTTTGCCGGGCGCGCCAGGCGAACCAGGCGGTGACGGCGAGCATGCCGGCGAAGCCGAGGAAGCGCGTGAGGGCGGCGATGCGGGTGTCGTAGGGCAGCAGTCCGAGCTGGTAGAAGATGGCGTGCCAGTCGTGGATGATGCCGCCTTCGCCGCCGCCTTCGGCGGAGATGAGCGGGAGGGATTGCGAGCGCGCATCGGCCATGTAGGTGGCGATGCCGAGGAAGTTCTCGAAGAACATGAAGGAGCAGAAGGCCGTGCCCATGAGCTCGCGCATGCGAACGAAGCTGGCGGCGAGCGCGGCGGGGATGAGCAGTTGCAGGATGGTGCCTCCCCAGAGGTGGAGTGTCTGGCCGAGGTAGCCGAAGAGCGGGTGGCCGGCCTCGTGCGTGACCATGTTGACGGCGTCGAGGAAGAGCGGGTCGCCGTGGGCGCGCCACGCGTAGACCAGGAACCAGAGATAGAAGAGCAGCCACGGGACCATCGCCCAGAGCGGGACGGGCTTCCAGGGCTGGTCGAGGAACCAGAGGCGCTCCTCGCGGAAGTCCTGCCACCGGGAGGTGGCGCGGGCGGGGGCGGGCGCCGGCATTACTCGACGTACCGCCGCGGGACGCGCTTGTTGATGTTGCAGAGGATCTCGTAAGGGATGGTGCCGGCGTGGGAGGCGTGCTCCCAGGCGGTGATCTTGCGGCGGGCGCTGTGGCCGAGGAGGATGACCTCGTCGCCGACGTCGACGCCGGGGATGCCGGTGATGTCGATGAGGGTGATGTCCATGGAGACGTTGCCGACGATGGCGGCGTAGTCGTCGCGGACGATGACGCGGCCGCGGTTGGAGAGGTGGCGGCTGAAGCCATCGGCATACCCGACGGGGAGGGCGGCGATGCGCGCGGGCGACTGCGTCATGTAGGCGCCGTTGTAGCCGATGCGGGTGCGCGCGGGGACCTCGCGGATGGACATGATGCGCGTCTTCCAGGTCAGCACGGGCTTGACCGGCAGCTCGAGCGAAGCGTCGGGCATGCCGGTGACGGCAGAAAGGAACGGCAGGTAGTAGCCGTAGAGCGAGATGCCGGGGCGGACCATGTTCTTCCAGCTGTTGGGGCGCGTGGCGATGGCCGCGCTGTTGGCGATGTGGTAGTAGACGGGCGAGAGGCCGCTCTCGATGACGGTCTGGGCGACGTCTTCGAAGCGCGAGAGCTGCGCGTCGACGTCGGGCGCGTCGATGACCTCCGACGAGGCGAGGTGCGTGAAGAGGCCCTCGGCGACGACGTGCTGCGCGTCCTTCAACATCTGCGCGAAGAGGCCGAGGTCGGCCATGGCGAGACCGAGGCGGGCCATGCCGGTGTCGACCTTGATGTGAACGGGGACGGTGTCGTGCTTGAGGCGCTCGGCGGCGTCTTCGAGCAGCTCGATGTGCCACCACTCCCAGACGGCGGGCGTGAGGTCGTGCTGCACGACGGTGTCTTCCTCGCCGCGCCAGAAGCCGGTCATCAGGAGGATGCGTCCGGTGACGCCTCCCTGGCGAAGCTGGACGCCTTCGTCGGTGGAGGTGACGCCGAACCACATGGCGCCTTCCTGCTCGAGGGCGCGGGCGCATTCGACGGCGCCGTGGCCGTAGGCGTCGGCCTTGACGACGGCGCAGACGGTGGCGCCGGGCGCGACGTAATCCTGGAGGGTGCGGAAGTTGTGCTGCAAGGCGGTGAGCGACACCTCGACCCACGTCGGACGAGTCTTCATTCCCAGGGCGGTAGCGGTCGACATCGGTGACTGGCGGAGACAAACGACGCCGGGAGCGAGTCGCAGAGGGTCAGCGTCGGGTGTGCGGATTATAGCGGAGAAACCGTCGTCGGTCGTTGGTCGTCGGCCGAGCCTCACTCCACTGCCAGGTTCTCGAAGCGGGTGGAGCGCTTGATGAAGGCGAGCTTCACGGTGTCGGTGGGGCCGTTGCGCTGCTTGGCGACGATGATCTCGGCCATGCCCTCGAGCTCGGGATTGTCGCGGTTGTAGACCTCTTCGCGGAAGATGAACATAACGACGTCGGCGTCCTGCTCGATGGAGCCGGACTCGCGGAGGTCGGAGAGCTGCGGGCGGTGGTCGCCGCCACGGCTCTCAGGAGCGCGGCTGAGCTGGGAGAGCGCGACGACGGGGCAGCGCAGCTCCTTGGCGAGGGCTTTCAGGCCGCGGGAGATGGCGGAGACTTCCTGCGTGCGGTTCTCGAAGCGCTTGCCGCCGATGGGGGCGGCGGCCATGAGCTGCAGGTAGTCGACGACGATCATGTCGAGGCGGTTCTGGCCGGCCTTGAGGCGGCGGGCCTTGGCGCGCATCTCGTGCAGGGAGATGCCGGGGGTGTCGTCGATGAAGATGGGGGCGTCGGCGAGGCGGCCGAGGCCGTCGACCAGCTTCTGGTGGTCGTCGCGGCCGAGGAAGCCGGTGCGCAGCTTGTGGGAGTCGACCATGGCCTGCGAGCAGAGCAGGCGGAGCAGCAGGGATTCGCGCGACATCTCCAGCGAGAAGATGCCGACCACCTTGCCGTCGCGCACGGCGGCGTTCTCGGCGATGTTGATGGCGAAGGCGGTCTTGCCCATGGAGGGGCGGGCCGCAATGATGACGAGGTCGGAGGGCTGGAGGCCGCTGGTGAGCTCATCGAGGCGCTCGTAGTGGGTGGCGAGGCCGGTGATGCGCTGGCCACGCTCGTAGAGCTGGTCGATGGAGCCGAAGGATTCCTTGACGATCTCAGGGATGCCGACGAAGCCGCGCTGGACGCGGTCGTCGGCGAGCTGGAAGATGGCGGCCTCGGTGGTGTCGAGGATCTCGTCGGCGGACTCGGCCTGTTCGGTGGCGCGGGCGATGGCGGTGGAGGCGGTGTGGATGAGCGCGCGCAGCATGGCCTTGTCGCGCACGATCTTGACGTAGTGCTCGATGTTGGGGCGACGCGGCAGGCCGTCGGTGAGCGAGGAGATGTAGGCGACGCCGCCGACGGCCTCGACTTCCTTGCGGCGCGCGAGCTCCTCGGCGAGGGTGACGATGTCGATGGGCTTGTTGTGCTCGGTGAGCTCGACCATGCGCGCGTAGATGCGGCGGTGGGAGTCGAGCGCGAAGTCGTCGGCCTTGAGGGTCTCGGCGGCCTGGTTGTAGAGGAAGTTATCGAGCAGGATGGAGCCGAGGATGGAGCGCTCGGCGTCGATGGAGGCGGGGAGCCCGCCGCGGTCCAGGGAGTGATCGGTGGTGGCCATGCTTGGTCGCGAACTTCAGGGATCCTGCAGCGGTGATGGTAGGAGCAAAACGCGTCGTTCTCAAGAGGTATTTGTCTGGAAAACGAAGCGAAACGGTGGAGAAAACACGGGCAAAACCCGAAGTTAACGGAAGTGAGGAAATCGGGGGAGAAACTGTGGAAAACGATGGACGGCCGGCGCCAGCCGCACCGGCCGTCTCGTTCGAATGGATGTCCTGTTCAGTGCGCCGGCGGACCTCCGTAAGCTCCCGCAGCGCTTCTTGTTCTCTCGCTGCCGGCCGGCGCGCGCGCGACCCACGCTAGGTGGTCCGTGCGCCGCTGCCGCCCGACCGCCAGAGCTCAAGACATCGCACTCTGTCAGTGCGCGAGAGATTGCGCCTTCGGCTGGCGAGACTCAAGGGCGAACTAAGGTGGGGGCTGTGGAGAAGCTGTGCGGAATAAGGAAAATTGTGGAAGCGAGAGGAAAAACCGGGCGAAACCGGGTGAGGGGCGCGTGCGGACTAAGCGCCGACGGCTTTGGCGGCGGTGCTGGGCGCGAGCGCACGGGCAACGCGGCGCACGAAATCGCGCGGGCGCTCGGCGGGGATGACCACGACATCGTCGAGGGCGACGGCGCAGAGCCGATGCGACTCGTGCATGAGCACGGCGATGCGCGCCTGGCGGAAGCGGGAACGCAGGTCCTTGACGATGGCGGAGACCGCCTCGGGGCGGCGTTGCAGGCCGACGAGGATGAGGTCGGGCATGGCGGCGCCGACGGCGGCGCCGGCGTCTTCGGGACCGGAGACGGTGGCCACGCGGTAGCCCTGGGCCACGAGCATGACAGCACGGCGAGCGCGTTCGCCCTCGTCTTTTTCTACCAGCAGGATCCGTTGCAGGCCCATGGCGGTCCTAGTTCCTGCCGCGTGCGGGGCGCTTGGCCGGCAGTCCGCGGCCCGAGGCCCAGTCCATGAGGCGCAACAGGGGCGCGATCATGATGCGGTGAAAGATGTTCTCGCGCTTCGCCGCGGGTCTCATCGGCGGTCCTTAGTGGGCGGGGTCGCCACCACGATGGACAGGACTTTGGGTTCCTGCAACGCCTTCCAGACGCAGAATGCGCAGATGAGCGCGGTGATCATGATGAGGATCAGGGCTAGCACGAGAGGCCTCTTTTCTGTTTCCCCGGACGCGGAGGCAAGGGGCGCTTCGGCCGCGGGTCTTACCGGCTAAGGAAGGAGAACTTCAGAGGGGCTGACTTAGCTCAGTCAGTCTGAAAGAGGAGAAGAATGCTCGCTCAAGAAGACGCTATGCCGATAACCCGCAACTGTCAAACGGAAGGCGAAGCCGGCGGCGGTGCGCTCGAATGGAATCAATGGGTTGAGAGTAGAAATAAAGAGCGCCGGCGAGTCGCCGGCGCCCAGCTGCAGAGAAAGAGCGTTATTCGGCCACGCCGTCGAGGAAGGCCTTGAGCTTGCGCGAGCGCGAAGGGTGGCGCAGCTTGCGCAGGGCCTTGGCTTCGATCTGGCGGATGCGCTCGCGGGTGACGGCGAAGGACTGGCCGACCTCTTCGAGCGTGTGCTCGGAGCCGTCTTCCAGGCCGAAGCGCATCTTGACGACCTTCTCCTCGCGCGCGGTGAGCGTGCGCAGCACCTGCGCGGTCTGCTCCTTGAGGTTGACGTTGATGACGGCCTCGGCGGGCGAGACGACGGTGCGGTCCTCGATGAAGTCGCCCAGGTGCGAATCTTCCTCTTCGCCGATGGGGGTCTCGAGCGAGATGGGCTCCTGCGCGATCTTGAGGACCTTGCGCACCTTGGCGACCGGGATGTCCATGCGCTTGGCGATCTCTTCCGAAGTGGGCTCGCGGCCGAGCTCCTGCACCAGCTGGCGCGAGGTGCGGATGAGCTTGTTGATGGTCTCGATCATGTGCACCGGGATGCGGATGGTGCGAGCCTGGTCGGCGATGGCGCGGGTGATGGCCTGGCGGATCCACCAGGTGGCGTAGGTGGAGAACTTGTAGCCGCGGCGGTACTCGAACTTGTCGACCGCCTTCATGAGGCCGATGTTGCCTTCCTGGATGAGGTCGAGGAACTGGAGGCCGCGGTTGGTGTACTTCTTGGCGATGGAGACGACGAGGCGGAGGTTGGCCTCGATGAGCTCGCGCTTGGCCTGCTCGGCGTCCATGTCGCCCTGGATGATCTCGCGCTGCGTGCGCTTGAGGTCCTGGAAGGTGAGGCCGGCGTCGGCCTCGATCTGCTCGAGGTCGGTGCGGTGCTGGCGCTGGGCCTTGCGGTACTCGCGCTTGAGGTCGTCGGAGCGGGTGGCGTCGTACTTCTTCTCCAGGTTATTGATGGCGCGGTCGTGGGCGCGCATGGCGTCCACGGTCTTGAAGATCTTCTCGATCAGCCGCTTGCGTTCGGCGTTGTTGAAGCCGAGGCGGCGGATGATGAGCGACATGGTGACGATCTCGCGGCCGAGCTTCCAGCGGCAGCGGGTGTGCTCGCGCGGCTTCTTCTTCTGCGGGATGTTGGCGAGCTTCTCTTCGAGCTGCTGGACCTTCTTGTAGTGCCGGCCCATCTCCTCGATGCGGTTGACGATCTGCTTGCGGCGCTTCTCGACGACCTCTTCGGTGATCTCTTCTTCGTCGAAGGTGGTGATCTCCTTGACGGAGCGCACGCCCTTCTCGAGGTCCTCACCGAGTCCGAGGATCTCGCGGATGATGATGGGGGAGCGGGAGACGGCCTTGAGGACGCGGATCTGGCCGCGCTCGATGCGCTTGGCGATCTCGACCTCGCCCTCGCGGGTGAGGAGCGGGACGGTGCCCATCTCGCGCAGGTACATGCGGACGGGGTCGTTGGTCTTCTCGAGCGCGCCGGGAGTGAGGTCGAGCTCGACGTCTTCGCCGGCCTCGGCCTCTTCCTTCTCGATGGCGGAGGCGGGCGTCTTCGGCCCTTCGAGGACGTCGATGCCCTGCGTGCCGATGGTGGTGAGCAGGTCTTCGAGGTCTTCGGGCGAATGGACGTCGCCGGGGATCAGGTCGTTCACCTGGTCGTAGGTGAGGTAGCCCTTCTCCTTGCCGGCGTCGATCAGCTTCTTAATGTCGTCGAACTTGTCGTCGAGAGCCAAACAGTCAATTCCTCTTCCGCGCGTCGCGGGCGGACGGGCGTGCGTGTGTGCGGATTAACGGGGATGAGCAGGCGGATGGCACTGGCCCAAACCCCCGTATGTTAGCACAAACGCAGTACTTCCCCAGAGTTCCGAATCGGGTTCTCGCAGGAACTCGCCGCCTTGCGCCGAGCGCTTACTACTTAGATGGTCCGCGAGGCCTTTTCGTTTCAGCTAAATAGCCGGAATCGCGGGGATGCGCCGGGCGCTCACGCATGGTCGCGGACCCAGTCCATCCACTCGCGCTCGAGCTTGGGGTCGACCCAGAGAAAGCGGCAGTTCGTCTGCTGCTGGTCATAGCGAAACACGGTGCGGCGGTCGACGGTGATCTCCGCCGAGGGCTTGTCGGGCATCGTCATCCCGTGCGAGCGCAGCGCTTCGATGTACTGCTCGCAGGAAGCTTTGAACGAGGTCGACATCAGCCGGTCGTTGAAGAACGTGAGCGTGAGTTCGCCGGGGACACCGTAGCTCTCGCGCGGACCGACCAGGGTGAGAAACTCATACTGCAGCCGCGCATCGGCCGCCTCCGAGCGCCCGCGTTTTTCCGTCCAGCCGTCCCTGTCCGCCACGATGCGAAGCCGCGCCTTGACGTCGGCGGCGCGCGCGTAGCTGGAGAATTCCTCCCACAGCCTGGTGGTCTGCGGGGCGGAGGAACAGGCGACGAGGAATGCCCACCCCAGCAGGAATGCCGGTCGCCAACGACGGCACCGCGGTCGAACGATCATAGCGCGGAGAGGTCTTTGTCGATGCGCTGCTTTTCCTGCAGAAGCTGGGCGAGCGCGGCGGCATCGTTCTTGCGCTCGGCGTCGGCGATGCGGGCGCGCACCTGCTGCTGGCGTCGCTCGAGGTGGCGGCGACGCAGCGCTTCGAGCGCGCCGTGGATGAGCTCGTCGGAGAGCGGCTCGTCGTCGCGCATCAACACCTCGGCGAGCAGGTGGCGATCGCTCTCGCTCAGTTCGAGGGCAAGCGGGTCAAGGGTCTCGGGGTCGGCGGCGACGAGCGCGCCGAGCAGCGCCTCGGTCGGCAAGCCGAGATGCAGTTGCTCCTGCGACACGGTGTACTGCGCCTGGTGGCGGAGGCCGGGCAGGGGCTCGAGCTGGTCGGCGGTGACCGCAAGGACGCGGATGAGGATGCGCTCGGCGGGCGTGACCTGCGCCTGCGCGATGGCTTTCACGGTGGTGCCGCGGGTGGCGGCGACGTGGCGGATCTCCTGGCGCAGCACGCTGGAGTCGATGCCGAGTTTTTGCGCGATGTCGGCGGCGAGCTCGTCGCGCACGATGCGGCTGGGCACGTGCTGCAGGTGCTGCAGCAGGAAGTTCACCGCCTGCTGCTTGCCCTGCGCCGTCTTCACGGGGAACTGGGCGCGGGCGCGCTCGATGAGGTAATCGAAGTAGCGGGGCGCGGCCATGAGGGCCTGCTTGTAGGCGTCGACGCCGCGCTTGCGGATGAAGTTGTCGGGGTCGAGGCCGCCTTCGAGCGTGAGCACCTTGATCTGGAAGTCTTCGGCGACGAGCAGCGCGAGCGAGCGCTCGGCGGCGCGCGCGCCGGCCGCGTCGGGATCGAAGTTCACCACGATGTTGCGCGTGTAGCGACCGAGCAGGCGGACCTGCGTCTCGGTGAACGCGGTGCCGGAGCTGGCGATGACGTTGTGCAGCCCGGCGGTGAAGACCGCGATGCAGTCCATCTGGCCCTCGACGATGATGGCGTAGTCGAGCTTCTTGATGGCTTCCTTGGCGCGGTCGAGGTTGTAGAGCACGCGCGACTTGGAGTAGATGGGCGTCTCGGGTGAGTTGAGATATTTCGGTCCGGCTTTTTCGTCGGACGCGAGCGCGCGGCCGGTGAAGGCGATGATCCTGCCCATCTCGTTGGAGATGGGGAAGGTGATGCGCGAGCGGAATTTAGAGTAGAGGGTGGTTGGTCTCTGGTCGGTCGTTGGCTGGCCGGCGGCGTTCGGCCGTCGGTCGTCGGCCGCCACGTCTTTCCAGGAGAACAGCCCAGAGGCCTTCAGCTGTTCTTCGTTGTATTGTCCGCGCAGGCGGTCGCGCAGGAGGAAGCCGGAGTCGGGGGCGAAGCCGAGGCGGAAGGCCAGGATGTCGGCGTCTTTCAGGCCGCGCGCGGAGAGGTACTCGCGCGCCTTGGCGCCCTCGGGCTGGCGCAGGGTCTCTTCGAAGAAGACGCAGGCCTTCTCGTGCATCTCGATGAGGGCGCCGCGGAGCGCCGCTTCCTTCGCTTCGCCCGGGCCGGAGAACTGCTGCTTGGGGAGCGCGATGCCGAGTTTCTGGGCGACCGCGCGCACGGCTTCCGGGAAGCTGACGTTCTCGATCTTCTGGACGAAGCTGAAGACGTCGCCGGAAACGCCGCAGCCGAAGCAGTGGTAGAACTGCTTGGTGGCGTGCACGGAGAAGGACGGGGTCTTCTCCTGGTGGAAGGGGCAGAGGCCGCCGAAGTTCTGCGCGCCCGTCTTCTTCAGCTTGACGTAGTCGCCGACGATGCGGACGATGTCGGCCTGCTGCTTGACGGTGTACGCGAAATCGCCGGGATTCGCCATGCGGAAACCCTTACCGCGGATGAACGCAGATTAACGCGGATCGGGGAATCCTGCATTCTATGGTCGAGCGTTCCGGTCGCCCGCATGTGAACCGTGAGCAAAACCAGGCGGTTATGTGGATAACTGTGGCGCTTCTCTCTTCCGGCCGCGCCGCATACAATCGCAGCCCTCTTTTCTCGCGGAGGGAACCATGCGTCTTCGTTCGATGGCAGTCTGCCTCATCCTTGCTTTGGTCGCACTCGCCGGCGCGCAGGACGAGATGCGCGCGACCTCGGTCGCGGTGTTCAAGAACGGGCTGGGGTTCGTGGTGAAGCAAGGCACGGTGAAGACCGCACAAGGGACGGCGGTGATCGAGCCGGTGCCGGCGGCGACGCTGGGAACGCTCTGGGTCGCACCGGCGCAGGCGGGCATGGCGATCGAAGAGGTGCTCGCGCAGCGCGGCAAGGGCAAGGAGCGCGCGCCGGTGTCGGTGGAGGAGTTCATCCACCTGAACGCCGGCAAGAAGGCGACGATCTCCAGCGGCGGCAAAGAGTGGACGGGCACGATCCTCGGTACGGCGGAAAAGCCGGAAGGCGAGGAAGGCGACGACAACAACGTCTATCCGCGCACGCCTCGCATGGTCCCGACGGCGGTGCTGCTGCAGACCGAGAGCGGCGTGGTCGCGCTGCAGGCCGGCAATATCCAGGCGGTGAGCGTCGGCGGCGCGAAGACGACGGTCGCGGACCAGGGCACGGCGTCGTTGCGGCTGCGGCTGAAGGGCGCGGGCGAAAGCGCGAAGCTGACCATGGGATACCTGGAGAAGGGGCTGGGGTGGAGTCCGGCGTACGTCGTGAGCTTGAAGGACGACAAGACAGCGCAGCTCACGATGCAGGCGGTAGTGATCAACGACGTCGAGGAGTTGAAGAACACGGAGCTGTTCTTCGTGGTCGGGTATCCGAATTTCGCGTTCGCGGAGGTGCCGTCTCCGATGACGCTCCAGCAGACGCTGGCGCAGTACATCGGGGCGTTGAGCCGCGACCGCGGCTCTTACGGTTACGGCGGCGCACTCAGCAACGCCATGCGGCAGGCGGCGATGGCGCCGCCTCCTCCGCCATACGGTGAGTCCGCAGATTACGTCGCGACGGTCAGCGATCTCTCCGGCGCGCCGGAAGAGGACCTGTTCTTGTATCGCCAGCCGAGCGTGACGCTGGCGAAGGGACAGCGCGCGCAGTACAACGTCTTCTCCGCGACGGTGCCGATCGCGCACGTCTACACGTGGGACATCGGTGACACCGCGCGCACCTCCCAGTACGAGCAGCCGAAGCCAGCGACGGAGCCGCAGGTCTGGCACACGCTGCGCATGACGAACTCCTCCGACTTCCCGTGGACGACGGCGCCGGCGATGGTGATCTCGGGCGAGCGGCCGCTGGCGCAGGACATGCTGGCGTACACGCCGAAGGCCGGGCGCGGCGAGCTGAAGATCACGGCGGCGACCGACATCCAGGCAAAAGCGCAGGAGCTCGAGCAGGCGCGGCAGATCAACGCGGCGAAGTGGGCGGGGTCGAGCTACGACGCGGTGACGGTGGACGGCACGCTGACGGTGAAGAACTTCAAGAGCAAGGAAGCGAAGCTCATCATCAAGAAGTCGGTGACCGGCGAAATGCTGAGCGCGAGCGACGAAGGCAAGACGGAGAAGGTGGCCGAGGCGGTGGCGTCGGCGAACCCGAACTCGCGCGTGACGTGGGAGATCCCGCTGAAGGCGGGCGAGGAGCGGAAGATCACGTATCGCTACAAGATCCTGGTGCGGAATTAGGGCGCATGGGCTGGCAAGAGAAAAGGCCGCCGGCGAACCGGCGGCCTGAGTTTTCTTACTGCTACTTTTTCATCGCGGTGGTCTGGTAGGGAGCGACCTGGTCGGAGATCTTCTCCTTATCGCCGACGACGACGATGGTCATCTTGCCCGGATCGAGGTACTTCTGCGCCATGCGCTGCACGTCGGCGCCGGTGACGGCGTTGACCTTCTGCACGAAGGAGCGCAGGTAGTCGTCGCCGACGCCGTGCAGGTCGACGAAGTTCATCTGGTTGATGAGGCCGCCGCGGCTGGAGTTCTGCAGCACGAAGACGCCCGACATATAGCGCTGGATGCGCCCGACCTCGGCGGCGTCGGGCGACGCGTTCCGGATGCCGTCGATCTCGGCGAAGATCTCCTTCATCGAGGGTCCGGTGACCGCGGTGGTGACGTCGGCGCGCTCCAGCCAGTAGGCGTCGCGATACCGCGACGAGAGTTGCGCGCTCGGCGAGTAGGTGTACCCCTTGTTCTCGCGGATGTTCTGCGTGATGCGCGAGATGAAGGAGCCGCCGAGCATGGTGTGCGTGACGAGAAGCGGGACATAGTCCGGGCTCGACGGGTCGATGGTCGGGAGTCCGATGAAGAGCGTGGACTGTACCGACTTGGGGCGGTCGACGAGCTCGAATCCGCGTACGGCATTGGTCTTCGGGATGTTGATCAGCGGCTCCGGCCCCTGCTTCCAGCCGGAGAAGCCCTTGGTGAGGGCGGCCTTGACGGCGGCGGGATCGAACTTGCCGGCCACGTAGACGCGGGTGCGCTGCGCGCCGAAGTTCTGGTCGTAGAACTTCTGCACGTCGGCGAGGGTGTAGCCCTTGATCATCTCCTCGGTCGAGAAGACGCGGCCATAGGGATGGTCGCCGTAGAGCACTTTGCGGAAGCGCTCGGTGGCGAGGTTCCCGGGCTGCGTCTTGCCGATCGCGAGGCGGCGGAGCTGATCATTCTTGAGGCGCGCCAGCTCACTCTCCGGCAGGCGCGGCTCGGTCGCGACCTCGGCGAGCAGGGCCGCGGCTTCGGCGGCATGGCTGGCGAGGACGTCGGCGGTGATCAGCGTCTGGTCGTTGGTGACGTTGATGGAGAGCTCGCCGCCCATGCGGGCGAAGGCGGCGTCCACCTGCTCGGCGGTCTTGGACTTCGTGCCCTCGCGCATGAGCTGGCCGGTGATGTCCGACAGCCAGACCTGGTTGGGGGCTTCGTTGAGGCCGCCCGCGCGGACGGCGACCGTGATCTGGACTTTCGGGATCGAGCCGTACTCGACCAGGTTGCCGACCAAGCCGTTGGGCAGGGTGAACTGCTGGCGCGGCGGGACCTTGAAGGGTTTGGCCGGGCCGGGCAGCGGCGGCGAGGACTTCTCCGCCAGCATGGGCAGGGCGAGGAGCATGAGCGCGAGCGCGAGGAGCAGTGTTTTGGTTGTCGTTTTCATGTTCGCCTCCCTACAGTCCGGCCTTGGCCGGAGCCGGAGCGTCTTTCTTGGGCTCGCGGATCACGACCGTGCGGTTGGTGGAGCGCAGGTACTCCTGCGCGGTCTTCTGAACGAGCTGCGGAGTGACCTTGGCCAGCTCGGCATCGAGCTGGTTGATGCGCGCCGGGTTGTCGTCGAACAGGGCGAGCGAGGCGAGCATGTCGGCGCGCCCGAAGCCGTTGAGCTGTCCGAGGTCGTCGTAGAGCCCGGAGAGCAGCTTGGTGCGCGCGAGTTCGAGCGTGGCCTTGTCCACCGGCTTCGACTGCAGGTCGCTGATGACGGAATCGATGGACGCCAGGATCTGCTCCGGCGCGACGCTCTGGTCGTAGAAGAGGTATGCCATCCAGTTCATGGGCCCGTTGTAGTTGAACTGATTGCCGAGCAGGTTCATGCCGCCCGACACGGCTGAGGAATACCCCTGCTTCTTCACCAGCTCCTTGCGCAGGAGCGAATCGTTGCCCTGCACCAGGATCTGGTCGAGCAACACCATCGCGTAGTACTCGGGCGTGTTGCGCTCGGGCACGTGGTAGCCGACGGCCAGCGCCGGGCGCTTGGCGATGGCGTCTTCGATGACCTTCTTCTTCTCGGCGGTCTGCTTGGGCTCGGTGAGGTCGGCCTTGGCGGGCTGCGGCGCCGCCGGGATCTTGGCGAAATACTTCTCGATCCAGGCCCTGGTCTGCTTGGCGTCGAAGTCGCCGACGACGACCAGCGCGGCGTTGTTGGGCGCGTAGAAGGTCTTGTAGAAGGAGCGCGCGTCGTCGAGCGACGCGGCTTCCAAGTCCGAGAGCTCGCCGTAGAAGTTATGCGAGTTGTACCAGTTGGTGTTGGCGGCCATCGGCATGTCGATCCACGGGAACCCGCCGTAGGGCTGGTTGAGCACGTTGACCTTCACTTCGTTGGCGACGACGCCCTGCTGGTTCTTGAGGTGCTTCTCGTCGAGATCGAGGGCGCGCATGCGGTCGGCTTCGAGCCAGAGCATGGTCTCGAGCACGTTGGCGGGCACGACCTCGAAGTAGTTGGTGAAGTCGAAGCGGGTGGAGCCATTGTTCACGCCGCCGTTGCCGAGGATGAGCTTGTCGAAGGTGCCCTTGGGCGCGTTCTCGGAGCCTTCGAACATCAGGTGCTCGAACAGGTGCGCGAAGCCGGTGCGATCCTTGGGCTCGATGCGGAAGCCGATGTTGTAGTAGACCGCGATGACGGCGGTGGGCGCGGTGTGGTCTTCGGAAAGCACGACGCGAAGACCGTTGGGAAGCTTGTAATACTCGACCGGGACGTGGAAGCCGGCGTTCATGGCTCCCTTGCCGGCCGCGGCTTTGGCTGGAGCGCCGCCCTTCTTCGCGCCGGCCGCCGTCTGCGCGGACGCAGAGAGGGCGAGGCCGAGCACGGAAAGGACAAGCGCCGCACGTGCGAGTGCGCGCATAGTTCCTCCGCGGAGTTGCCGCCTGGATAGCTCAGGCAGGAGATTTGGAGAAAAGAAGAACCCGGGGATTATAGACGCGCGTCTGCCGCGGCCGTTAGCGATGGTTCTGCGTTAATCTCGGCTACTTCAGGCGCTCGACCTTGCCGGTGTCGAGCGAGTAGTAGGCCTCGACGATGGCCAGCTTGCCGGCGTCGAAGTGTTGCTTCAGGAGCGGGCTCCTGGCCAGCAGGTCCTGCGCGGTGACGTGGACGTGGTCCCTAGTCGCGGACTCGATGTCCTTGCCCTTGACCTTCGAGCACGATGGCTTGATGGGCTCGACGACGGCGGCGAGGCCCGCGGTGGGCATCTTCCCGCCGGAGCAGGCGGCCTTCACGGCGCCGCAGCTCTGGTGGCCCATGACCACGATCATGGTGCTGCCGAGGTGCTCGACGGAATACTCCAGGCTGCCGATCCCCACAGGGTCAGCGCTGTTGCCGGCTACGCGCACGACGAAGAGCTGTCCGAGGCTCTTGTCGAAGAGCAGCTCGGGGCCGACGCGGCTGTCGGCACAGGCGAGCACCGCGACCGGCGGCGCCTGGCCGTGGGCCAGCTTCTCGCGATGCGCCGCGAGGTCGTCGTCGACGGTCAGCTTGCCGGCGACGAAGCGGGCGTTGCCGTCGGCGAGGTCGGCCCAGAGCTTGTCGGCGGACGGCGGGGCGGCCGCGGACTTGGGCTTGTCGGCGGCGAAGAGGAAGAGCGAACAGCAGAGAGCGAGGCCCAGGACGCGACGTGCCATGTTTCCTCCTGGAATCAGGGCCGAGAATCTACCACAGAGACACAGAGCTTTTGGATCGGTTTCCTCTGTGTCTCTGTGTCTCTGTGGTGGACGTTAGGTTCGCAGCTCCACCACTGTCGCGCCGGCGCCGCCTTCGTTCTGCGGCGGCTCCGAGATCTGCGCGACGTGCGGGTGCGTCTTCAGGTAGTGGCGCAGCGCCTTGCGGAGGATGCCCATGCCGCTGCCATGCACGATGCGCACGCGCGTGAGCCCGGCGAGGAAGGCGGAGTCCACGTACTTCTCCACGCGCTGCGTGGCTTCGTCGACCGTCTGGCCGATGACGTTGAGCTCGGAAGGGACGCTCGCGTCGGAGGCGGTGTGCACGGAGATGCCGCGGGCCCGCGCCGCCTGCACCGGCGAAGCGGAGGCGCGCACCACGATCTCGGCGACGTCGGAGCGCGGCACGCGCATCTTCATGTTGCCCATCTCGACCTCGAAGGTGTTGCTGTCGAGCATGCGCTTGACCACGGCGTTGCGGCCGAACGACTTGAGCTTCACGGTGTCGCCCTCTTCGACGTGCTTGACCTCGGCGGGACGCGCGTGGACGTCGCCGCGGTCGGCGCCGGTGTGATGCGCGACCACCGTCTGGTCGAACTGTTCCTTGAACTCGCGGCGCAGCTTGGCGATGCGGCGCTCGGCTTCCTTGGAGAGCTTCTGCGCCGCGGCCCGGTCCTGGACCTCCCGCACGGTCTCGCGCGCGCGGTACTCGAAATCTTTCAGGACGTCGTCGAGCTTCTTCTCCATCGCACGCACCAGCTTCTGCTGCTCCTGCTTGCCCTCGGCGGCAAGGCGCGACTTCTCGCGCGCGACCTCCTGCTCCTGCTTGCGGATGCGCGCGCGCTCGTCGGAGACCTGGCGAAGCTCGGCGTGAAGCTGGTCGAGGAACTTGGCGATGTCCTGCGACTGCTGTTCGACGCGGCCGCGCGCCTGCTCGATGATCTTCGGATTGAGGCCGAGGCGCTGCGCGATGTTGATGCCGGCCGAGGCGCCGGGTACGCCGACGCGCAGCTCGTACGTGGGCTGGAGCGTGTGCTCGTCGAAGCCGACGGCGGCGTTGAGCACGCCTTCGGCGTTGGCGGCGTAGACCTTGAGCGCGGTGTGGTGCGTGGAGATGATGGAGACGCAGCCGAGCTCGCGGAAGTGGCTGGCGATGGCGACGGCGAGCGCCGCGCCTTCGTTGGGGTCGGTGGCGGAGCCGAGCTCGTCGAGCAGGACGAGCGAGCGAGCGGTCGCGGTCTTCGAGATGAAGTCGATGTTGGTGACGTGCGCGGAGAAGGTAGAGAGATTCATCTCGATGGACTGGTAGTCGCCGATGTCGGCGAGCGCGGCGTCGAAGACAGGCAGCTCGGCGCGGGCAGCGGGCACCGGGATGCCGGACTGCGCCATCAGCGCGAGCAGGCCGAGAGTCTTGAGCGCGACCGTCTTGCCGCCGGTGTTGGGGCCGCTGATGATGAGCTGGCGGTGGCCGGCGAGGTCGAGCGTGAGCGGGATGACGGCGGCGCCCTTGCCGCGCAGGTTGCGCTCGAGCAAGGGATGACGGGCGTTCTCGAGCAGGAGCGCGGGCGAGGCCGCCCGCGCTACAGCCGGCGAGCCGCCGGCGCTACTCATGTTGGGCGCGACGCAGTCGTAGTCGTCGGCGAATCTCGCCTTGGCGAATTGGAGCTCGAGTTCCGCGAGCGTCTCGACGGCGGCGCGGACTTCGGCGGCGCGCTCGCCGATGCGCCGCGTCATCTCGCGCAGGATGCGGTGGACCTCGGCGAGCTCTTCGTCGATCAGGCGGACCAGTTCGTTGTTCTGCTCGATGGTCTCGAGCGGCTCGATGTAGACGGTCAGCCCGGTGGAGCTGGCGCCGTGGACCACGCCCTGCACCTTGCGCTTCTGCTCGGTCTTCACCGGGATGACGAAGCGCTCGCCGCGGATGGTGACGAGCTCGTCCTGCACCGAGCCGTCCTCGGCGAGGCGGCGCAGGTAGCCCTGGAGCGTCTGCTGGATGGCGCGCTTCTGCTTCTCGATCTCCTTGCGGATGCGCGCCAGCTCGGGCGAGGCGCGGTCGTCGAGCGTGCCGTCGGGGAGGATCTTGCCGTGGAAGAACTTGAGCAGCTCGCCGAAGTCGGCGATGGCGCGCGAGAGCTCGGCGACGGCGTGAAAGCCTGCGCGCAGCTCGGCGGGCGGATGCTGCACGACCTCGCGCCACTGCTGCGCGCGGTCGAGCACGGCGACCACGTCGCGCAGCTCGGTGGCTTCGAGCGCGGTGCCCTCGATGCGAGCCTTGTCGATGAGCTTGCCCGGGTCTTCCAGGCCGGCGAATTCGAAGCGGCCGCCGGCGCGGCGGTAGTCGCGGATCTCCTGCGTGAGCGCCTGCTGACGCCGGATCCATTCCGCGCCGGAGACGGGAGCGAGCGCCGCGATGCGGGCGCGGCCGAGGGGCGACTGCGCGTACCCGCGGAGCAGGTCCAGCAGCGCGTCGAATTCGAGCGCGCGGGCGCTGGTGTGCTGGAGCAAGGCCGGTGGCGGGGGCGCGGGCATCCGCTAATGGTATCGCACGCGAGTTTCGCGGCGGCGGGCCCGCCGGGAGTACTAGAATAAGGAGAGCCATGGCCTTCCCCACTACACGCATGCGGCGCCTGCGGCGCACCGAGGCGATGCGGAACCTCGTCCGCGAAACGCGCCTCACTCCGGACGACTTCATCTATCCGCTGTTCGTCGTGCCCGGCGAGGGCGTGCGCAAGGAAGTCGGGTCGATGCCCGGGGTGTTCAACCTGTCGGTGGACCAGGCGGTGAAGGAAGCCGCCGAGGCGAAGTCGCTGGGCGTGCCGGCGGTGATCCTGTTCGGCCTGCCGGAGAAGAAGGACGAGGTCGCGACCGGGGCGTGGGCGGAAGATGGCATCGTGCAGCGCGCGACCCGCGCCATCAAGCGCGAAGCGAAAGACGTGATCGTGGTGGGCGACGTGTGCCTGTGCGAGTACATGAGCCACGGGCACTGCGGCATCGTGCAGAAGTCCGGCGGGAGCGCGCCGCGCTCGGTCGGAGCGATGGCGGTGAAAGAAGCCGAGCTGCCGGCGGCGATGGACAAGGTCGCCGCGGCGGCCGCGGCGGAGTACGAGATCGTGAACGACGCGACGCTGGAGATCCTGGCGAAGACCGCGGTCTCGCAAGCGCGGGCGGGCATGGACATCATCGCGCCGTCCGACATGATGGACGGGCGCGTCGCGGCCATCCGCAAGGCGCTCGACGCGAGCGGCTTCGAGAACACCCCCATCCTTTCGTATGCGGCGAAGTTCGCGTCGGCGTTCTACGGGCCGTTCCGCGAGGCGGCGGATTCGGCGCCCGCGTTCGGCGACCGGCGCTCCTACCAGATGGACGGCGCGAACCTGCGCGAGGCGATGCGCGAGATCGAGCTCGACCTGGAAGAAGGCGCGGACATGATCATGGTGAAGCCCGCGATGGCGTACCTCGACGTGATCGCGGAGGCGCGGCGGCGGTTCGACGTGCCGCTCGCGGCCTACCAGGTGTCGGGCGAGTACGCGATGATCCAGGCGGCGGCGCGCAACAACTGGATCGACGGCAAGCGCGTGATGATGGAGTCGCTCACCTCGATCAAGCGCGCGGGCGCGAACCTCATCCTGACCTACTTCGCGAAGGACGCGGCGCGGGTGCTCGGGTAGATCATGAACACTCTTCTAATGGGCGACGAGTCGCTGGAAGAAAAAGCGCGGTGGTTCAAATCCCTGCCGCTGGCCGAGCGCATGCATGTATTCAACGAGTTCACTGAGTTCCTGATTTCGGTCAATCCGGGCCTGCTCCAGACGAAAGCCAACGATGCTGCAACGGCTGAAGCCGGTATTCGAATCGTTTCAACGAAATAACGTCCGCTATCTCGTCTTCGGCGGCATCGCTGTGGCGCTGCACGGCGTTCCCCGCGCCACCTTCGACCTCGACATCCTCATCGAGGCCAATGTCGCCAATGCTAGGCAGCTTCTCGACTCGCTCCAGCAGCTCGGCTTTGGCACCGCAGCCGAAATCACGCCAGAAGAGCTGGTGGCGACACAGATCACCCGTCTCAAGGACCGCATTCCCATCGACGTCATGACGACAGCACCGGGAATCCAGTTCGCGGATGCATGGGAGCGCCGCGAGGTGATGGAGTTTGAAGGACAGAAATTCTTCGTCGTCTCTCGTTCCGATCTGATTGCTGCGAAGCGTGCTGCGGGCAGGACGCGGGACCTGGAGGACCTCCGGGCTCTCGAGGCCGACTAGCCCCTTCGTATCTCCAGCTTCGGCAGCAGCAGGTGAAGCAGCTCGGCGGTCTGGGCGAGCTGCTTTTGTTCTTCCGGGGCGAGCGCGCGCAGGCCCGAGGCGAGCAGGGCGACGCGGCGGCGGCGGCCTTCCCAGAGCAGCGACTTCCCTTCCTCCGTCGGCGTGAGGACGATGCGGCGCGCGTCGTCGCCGGCGGTCGCGCGGCGGACGAGCTTGGCGCGCTCGAGGCCGCGGACCACGCGGCTCATCGTGGCCGGGCGGACTTGCTCGGCGCGCGCCAGCTCCTTGAGCGACATCGGGCCGCCGAAGACGAGCACGGAGAGCGCCGAGGCCTGAGCCGGGCCGATCCCCATCGCGGCGTCCTGCAGGCGGAGCCGGCGCAGCAGGCGGATGGCGGCGGAGTGCAGCCGGTCGGCGACGGCCTCGACCCCGCGAAATTTCCCTGTCGCAGGCCTTGACATTAGTTAGCTATGCTAACTAATATTCTCCCCGTCAGCAAGGAGATTCGTCATGGCAGAGCAATTCGGGCTCGGGCAGATCGGGCAGATCGCCATCGTGACCAGGAACACCGCGGCGATGACCGAGTTCTACCGCGACAAGCTGGGGATGAAGTTTCTGTTCACCGCCGGGAACATGGCGTTCCTGATGTGCGGCGACGTGCGCATCATGCTCTCGCCGCCGGAGAAGCCGGAGCACGATCACCCGGCGTCCATCCTCTACTTCAAGGTGCCGAACATCCAAGTGGCGCACCAGGCGCTGGTCGCGCGCGGCGTGAAGTTCGAGGACCAGCCGCACCTCATCGCCAAGCTTCCCGACCACGACCTGTGGATGTGTTTCTTCCGCGACCCGGAGAACAACATCTTCGGGCTGATGTGCGAGGTGCGCAGCTAGCAGCCCTTCGTAAAGGGCCTTTGTGCTTCCTTTGTGTCCTTCGTGTGACGCTTCTTGGTCCCGCCGGCAAAAAGCAGCACACCAAGGTCACAAAGGTTTCACGAAGGGCCTCACGAAACGTTCCCCATCATCTAGAATCTTTTGTTTGTCCCTGACATCCGAAGGTAAGAGGGAGCGCGCACTGTGGCTGAGACGATCTACGACGTCGCCATCATCGGGAGCGGGCCGGCGGGCTACACCGCGGCGATCCGCGCCGGGCAGCTGGGCCTGAAGACCTGCCTGATCGAGAAAGACGACAAGCTGGGCGGCACCTGCCTGCACGTCGGCTGCATCCCGACCAAGGCGCTGCTGTTCAACGCCGAGATCTACGACCACCTGAAGGCGGCGAAGGATTTCGGGATCACGATCACGGGCGAGCCGAAGATCGACTGGAAGGCGGTGCTCGACCGCAAGAACAAGATCGTGACGAAGCACGCCAAGGGCCTCGAGTTCCTGATGCGCAAGAACAAGGTCACCACAGTCGAAGGCTGGGGCAAGCTGACCGGTCCGCAGAAGAACGGCGTGCTCGATATCGAGGTCTACACCGCGGGCGGCGGCGGCGCGGGCGGCGAGACCAACCACATCAAGGCGAAGAACGTGATCCTGGCGACCGGCTCGGAAGCCAAGATGCTCCCGGGGATGGAAGCCGATTCGCGGGTGCTGACCAACATCGAGATCCTCGACCTGCCGGCCATCCCGAAGACGCTGGCGGTGATCGGCTCGGGCGCGGTCGGCGTGGAGTTCGCCAGCATCTTCAAGTCGTTCGGCACCGACGTCACGGTGCTGGAAGCGCTGCCGCGGCTGGTGCCGGTGGAGGACGAAGACGTCTCGAAGGAGCTGCTGCGGAACTTCAAGAAGCGCGGCATCGCCTGCCAGCTCGGCGTGAAGGTGGAGAAGGTCGAGAAGAGCAAGGACGGAGTGTCGATCAGCTTCACCGACGACCAGGGCAAGAAGCAGAAGCTCGACGCGGAGAAGGTGCTGGTCGCGGTGGGGCGCGCGCCGCGCACCGACAACGTCGGGCTAGAGAAGACGAAGATCAAGCCCGACCGCGGCTTCCTCAAGACCAATGAGTGGATGCAGACGGAGGAGCCGGGCGTCTACGCGGTGGGCGACATCGTGGCGGGGCTGCCGCAACTGGCGCACGCGGGCGCGATGGAGGGAATCGTCGCGGTGTCGAAGATCGCCGGCAAGCCGGCGGACCCGGTGAAGCGCGAGCTCATCCCGGGCGCGACGTATTGCGAGCCGCAGATCGGGAGCGTCGGGCTGACCGAGGCGAAGGCCAAGGAAGGCGGCCGCAAGATCAAGGTGGGCAAGTTCCCGTTCACGGCGAACTCGAAAGCGAGCATCATCGGCGCGCACGAAGGGTTCATCAAGATCGTGGCCGACGAGCAGTACGGCGAGATCCTGGGCGTGCACATCATCGGGCCGGACGCGACCGAGATGATCTCGGAGGCGGTGGCGGTGATGAAGCTTGAGGGCACGGTCGACGACCTGATGTACACCATCCACGCGCATCCGACGCTGTACGAGGCGATGGGCGACGCGTTCGCCAGCGTGTACGGGATGGCCATCAACGCGTAGTTCTTTTCAGCCACGGATTGCCACGGATCGCACGGATTAAATCCTGATTGATCCGTGTTCATCCGTGGCCATCCGTGGCTAGGTTTTGATCTCTTACGTCCAACTCGGACTGGTTCCCTACTCTCAAGGGCTCAAGCTGCAGGAGAAGCTCGTCGCCGCGCGCCAGGCGGGCGAGATCGGCGACGTGCTGCTGCTGCTCGAGCACCCGGCGGTCATCACGCTGGGCAAGAACGCCGACAAGAAGAACGTGCTGGCCTCGCAGGAGCAACTCGCGGCGAAGGGCGTGGAGCTCTTCGAATGCGACCGCGGCGGCGACGTCACGTACCACGGGCCGGGGCAGCTCGTGGGCTATCCCATCTGCGACCTGCGCGCGCTAAAGGTGTGGCCGGTGGACTTCATGCGGAAGATGGAAGAGGTGCTGATCCGGACGTGCGCGGAGTTCGGCGTGCTGACCTCGCGCGTGCCCGGGCTGACCGGGGTGTGGACGCGGCCGCTGCACGGGATGCAGGAGGCTGGGCAGAACGAAGATCCGCAGCGCGCGCAGCCGAAAAAGCTGGCTGCGATGGGGATCCACGTCTCGCGGGGCGTGACCTCGCATGGGTTCGCGTTCAACGTGACCAACGATCTCGACCACTTCAAGTTGATTGTTCCCTGCGGCATCGCGGACAAACCGGTGACCTCGCTCAACGCCGAGCTGCAGGCGCGGCATCCGAACCGCACGGTCGCACCGCCGACGGTCGCCGAGGTCGCGCAGTACGTGGTGCGGAATTTCGAGACGGTCTTCGGGCACGAGATGAAGGAAGTGGCGACGGTGGACGAGCTGCTGGGCGCGAAAGTCGGTGTGCCGGCACGTCCGCCGAAGGAGTTGCGGGAGCTGGACGAAGAGGACACATACCTAGCGTAAGTGATTGATTCTGCAAGGCATTTGACAGGTTCAGAACCAAGAGGTCTATACTAAGCGCATGGCAAAGAAGGACCCGGCAGCGGTAGCGCTTGGCAGGAAGGGCGGCAAGGCGCGCCTGACGAAGATGACGCCCGAGCAGCGCAGCAGCGTTGCCCGGCAGGCGGTACGCGCGCGCTGGGACGGCGGCGGAGCCGCGAAGCCGGCGCCGCCGAGCGGAGCCGGCCGGATCGAAGACTGGAGATTGGAGAAGCCCGACTTCCGCGTCGTCGAGGTCGACAAAGACGGTGACGTCCACTACGAAGTGCGCGGCAACCTGGACCTTCCCGTCCCGCCGATCCGCGACTCCAAGTACCTCAAGCCGGCGCAGGCCATCGAGATCTACAAGTACATGCTGCTGAACCGCGGCATGGAGTTCACGCTCGAGAAGCTCTACAAGCAATCGAAGGTGGTGGGCGGGGTGTACTTCGGCACCGGCCAGGAGGGCTGCTCGGTCGCGTCGGCGTACGCGCTCGGCAAAGACGACTGGATCGCGCCGATGATCCGCAACCAGGGCGCGTTCCTGGTGCGCGGCTACCACACGCGCGACGTCATGATGCAGTACATGGCGAAGGCCGAGGGCCCGACCAAGGGCAAGGACGCCGGCTCGCACTTCGGCTCCATCGACAAGAAGGTCTCGGCGCCCATCTCGATGCTGGGCGACTCCATCCCGGTGATGGCGGGCATCGCGCTGGGCGCGCGCCTACAGGGGCGGAACATCGCGTGCCTGACGTGGATCGGCGACGGCGGGCAGTCGACCGGCGTCACCTACGAAGGCTTCAACTTCGCCGCCGTGCAGAAGCTCGGGGTGGTGCTGATCGTGGAGAGCAACCACTGGGCGTACTCGACGCCGACCGAGGAGCAGGTGGGGGTGAAGGACCTGGCGCAGCGCGCGATCGGCTACGGCGTGCCGGGCGTGATCGTCGACGGCACCGACCCCTGCCAGGTCTACGACGCGACCTACGAAGCGGTCGAGCGCGCGTATCGCGGCGAGGGCGCCACGCTGATCGAGGCCAAGATGATGCGCATGAAGGGCCACGCCATCCACGACGCGGCGCAGTACGTGCCCGCGGCGATGCGCGAGTTCTGGCAGAAGCGCGACTGCATCGCCCGCTTCGAGAAGTACCTGGTCGACGGGAAGAAGTGGCTCACGCGCGAGCAGAACGAGCGGATGAAGGCCGAGGTCGAGCGGCAGCTCGACGACGACCGCATGGCAGCGGAGGCCTCACCGATGCCCGAGCCGGAGTGGGCGGCGAAAGGCGTCTACTGCGCCGGAGCGGACTGCCACCCCATCCCGCTGATGTACGGTGAGGTGCAGGCGCGCGGCCACAAGGACGTGAAGCTCGAGCAGGTGGAAGCGGCGGTGCACTTGAAATGAAGACCTGGATAGCCGTCGGAATCGCTCTCATCGTGCCTAGCTGCGCCATCGCGCAGAAAACCTTCACGGTCGATTTGACCAATCAGCGGACAGTGCAAATCGACCGCTGGAAGAACCCGAAGTGCGCCAACGTTTTTGAAGGTTGGGCTGACGGCGCAATAAGCGGAGGAGAACGAGGTCAGTTGCAGCTTGCTGTGACTGACCTAAGCTCTCACTCATTCCGGCAAGGGGATGAAATCGGAATCACACTCTCGCTCAAGAATGTTGGCAAGCGACCCACCACGATCCCGTGGAGTCCGGACCCTTTAACGGTTGTTAACTCACCCCAGATTCTTAAAGAGGGTTACTTCATCGCATCGTTCTCGGTGTGGCTGCGAACTGAGGACGTCTCGAGCCCGCTCGTGGCCACCGCTTTTCTCTATTCTTCCGATGACAAACCTTGGAGCTCTCTGGAGCTGCAGCCTGGAGATCAAGCGAATATCCGTATCAAAGCAACGGTCAAGTCGAGCTATCCGCATGGACAGGATTTCAAGCCAACGAAGACCGGTCAGCTCAGGGCTAGTTTGTATCAGTGGCAGCAGAGTAAGACCGAAGGTCCGAATTGCAACATCATGAATGGTGCCTTTGCATACCGGAAGCTGGAGTCAGGGCGAATTGTCGTGGAACTGCAAGGGAGTAGCTAGCGATGGCCGCCGTCACATTCCTCGAAGCCATCCGGCAAGGCCTGTGGGAGGAGATGGAGGCCGACGCGCGCGTCTTCTGCATCGGCGAGGACATCGGCGTCTACGGCGGCGCATTCAAGGTGACCGACGGCTTCATCGACCGCTTCGGCCCGGAGCGCGTGATCGACACGCCCATCGCGGAGAACGCCATCGTGGGTGCGGCGCTGGGCGCGGCGCTCACCGGGCTGCGTCCGGTGGCCGAGTTCCAGTTCATCGACTTCATCACCTGCGCGCAGAACCAGATCGTCAACATGCTGGCCAAGACGCACTACCGCTGGGGCGCGCCCGCGAACGTGGTGCTGCGCGGGCCCTCGGGCGGCGGCGTGCACGGCGGGCCGTTCCACTCGCAGAATCCCGAGGTCTCGTTCGTCCACACGCCCGGGCTGAAGGTGCTCTACCCGGCGACGTGCTACGACGCCAAGGGGCTGATCAAGTCGGCCATCCGCGACAACAACCCGGTGCTCTTCTTCGAGCACAAGTTCCTCTATCGGCGCATCAAGGAAGAGCTGCCGGCCGAGGACTACACGGTCGAGATCGGCAAGGCGCGGGTGGCGCGCGCGGGGCGCGACCTGAGCATCATCACGTACGCGGCGATGGTCCACCTGGCGATGGACGCGGCGAACATGCTGGCGCGCGACGGCATCGAGGTCGAGATCCTCGACCTGCGGACGCTCTTGCCGCTCGACCGCGAGGCCATCGCGGCGACGGTGAAGAAGACCAACAAGGTGCTGGTGCTGCACGAGGACACCAAGACCGGCGGGCTGGCGGGCGAGATCGCGGCCATCATCAACGAAGAGGCATTCGACGACCTCGACGCGCCCATCACGCGCATCGCGGCGCAGGATTCGCCCGTGCCCTTCTCGCCGCCGCTGGAGGAGTACTTCCTGCCGAAATTGAAGGACGTTGTGGAGAAGTGCAGGTGGCTGCACCGGTACTAAGAAAGGCTTACCGCGGATGAACGCCGATGAACGCGGATAAGGGAAAACAATGGATGTTCTGAGCAGGGTGTGGATTTACGTTATAGCGTTGGTGCTCGCGGTTTGGCTCATCGGCGCGGGGACGCGAGGGCAGTTGATGTCGCACGGCCGTGGCGGATCAAAGGTGATAGCGATGGTGAAGCCTGTCTGGGCACGGTTGCTCTTCCTCTTGGTCGGAGTCGCCTGTGCTGGTTGGGGTGCCTGGGACTTAGCTCGAAAGTTTTGATCCGCGTTCATCCGCGAAGATCCGCGGTAGGGTTTTGACTTATGAAAAAGATTTCCTGGAAGGATGTTAAGCACGACCAGATGACGCCCGAGATCACGCGGCGGTTCATCTCCAACGTGAACCAGTCGCTGGCGCGCTTCGAGCTGAAGCGCGGCGCGATCGTGCCGGAGCACAAGCACGAGAACTCGCAGATGACGTGGGTGGTGGAGGGCTGCCTGCGCTTCACCTGGCCGGGCGGCGGGCCGATGGACGTGCGCGCCGGCGAAGTGCTGGTCATCCCGCCCAACCTGCCGCACGCGGCCGAGGCCATCGAAGACACCGTGGTGACCGACGTCTTCTCGCCCAACCGGGCGGATTGGGAATCGGGCGACGACGCGTATCTGAGAGGGAAAAAATAGCTGGTAGGCACCGGCGACCCCGCCGGTGCACGGCCGGCGAGTCGCCGGCCGCTACCTGATAGAGGTTCTATGTATTACTTGCTCAAGACGGAAGCATCCACGTACTCGTTCGACGACCTGCGGAAGGACAAGCAGACGCTGTGGGACGGCGTCTCGAACCCGGTGGCGAAGCGCAACCTGCGCGCGATGAAGCCGGGCGACACGCTGGTCATCTACCACACGGGCGACGAGAAGCGCGCGGTCGGCACGGCGAAGGTGCGGAAGGTCGATGCGAGCGACCCGAACGACCCGCGCGTGACCATCCAGGCGGGCAAGGCCATCCCGCGACCGATGACGCTGGCGGAGATCAAAGCTCACAAGACGTTCAAGGACTCGCCGTTGGTGCGGCAGGGCAGGCTCTCGGTGGTCCCGCTCACGGCGGAGCAGTACAGATTCTTGACCGGCGATTAGTCGGCTCGTTTTGTTGTCATTCCGAGCGAAGCGAGGAAGCCCTACCCTCACGAGAATGCGTCGCGGCGGTAGGGCTTCCTCGCCCGCCGCGGCGGGCTCGGAATGTAAGTGCCCCGAGGATCATGCAGCTCCCATCCCATCTCGCCGCAGCCATCGAATCTCTGGTCACCGAGCACGACTTCAAGCAATTGCGGGCTGCGGCGGAGCGCATCAGCGAGGCTTATCGCGATAGCGGGCGAGTCGCCCGCCTCCACACGAGTGACGGTGCTGCGCCGCTGCTCGCGAGCGGCACGGACCGCGCCGCGTACCTCGCGGTGCGCTTCCCTGCCACCTACGCCGCGATCAGCGCGGTGCTCGAGGAGCTGAAGGCGCGCGCGCCGCAGTTCGCGCCGCGCACGATGCTCGACCTCGGGGCCGGGCCGGGGACGGCCACGCTCGCGGCGCTTGAGCAGTTTCCTGCATTGACAGGACTGACGCTGGTCGAACGCGATGCCTCGTTCCTCGAGTTGGGCCGGCGGCTCGCGGCCGGCGGCTCGCCGCAAGCTGATCGGTTCGCGGAGGACCTGCGGTCGGCGAAGATGCCGAGCTGCGATTTGGCGGTTGCCGCGTACTCGCTCGGGGAACTCTCGGCGAGTGACGCGGCGCAGGTGGTCGAGCGCGCGTGGAAGCAGTTGCAGGTGCTGTGCGTGATCGAACCGGGGACGCCGCGCGGGTACGCGACCATCATGCGAGTGCGGGATCAACTCATCGCGCCGGGGCGAAAGCCCCAGGAAAAAGAAAGGCAGCCTGACGGCGCGGCTGCAGGCGCGCCCTTTCTGGTGGCGCCGTGTCCGCACGAGCGGCGGTGTCCGATGGACGGCACCAAAGACTGGTGTCACTTTGCCGCGCGCGTGGAGCGGACTTCCCTGCACCGCAAGCTGAAAGCCGGCGAGCTGGGCTGGGAGGACGAGAAATTCAGCTATGTCATCTTCGCCAGGGATCCCGGGATCGCGCGCGCGCCGGCGCGGATCGTGCGCCATCCGCAGACGGGGAAGGGCCACATGAAGCTGGATCTATGCGGGCCGGAGGGGCTCGCGCTCGTCACCATCAGCAAGAAGCAGGGAGAGGCGTACCGGCGGGCGCGGCGCGCGAAGTGGGGCGATGGGTGGGATATATAATGACCGGCTGCGGAAGGCTTTCCGCGCCGACTAGAGGAGCACATGCCGACTGACGTGATCATGCCCCAGATGGGCGAATCGATCTTCGAGGGCACGCTGACCAAGTGGCTGAAGAAGCCCGGCGACAAGGTGCAGCGCGACGAGCCGCTGTTCGAGATCTCGACCGACAAGGTGGACGCGGAGATCCCCGCGCCCGCCTCAGGCACGCTGGCCGAGATCAAGGTGGCGGAAGGCACGACCGTGCAGGTGAACACCGTGGTCGGGCTGATCGCGGCGGAAGGCGAGGCGGTGGCGGCGGGCGGCGCGAAGCCGGCGCCCGCGCCGACCAAGGCCGCCGCGCAGGGCGAAGGCACGCCGGCGAGCGCGGGAGTGGCGCACGGAGGGAAAGAGGCGCGGACGACCGAGGCCACCAGCCCGGCAGAAGGCGCCAAGAAGGAGCAGCGCCGGACCGAGGATCCCACCGGGCGCAAGGGCGCGGGGGCGCGGGAAGCAACGGCGCCGGGCATGGCGCGCGCGGGCGAGGAAGAGACCGAGATCTCGACGCAGTTGCGCGGGCGGCGCGACGTGGAGCCGGAAGCGAAGCCGCTGGAGCGGCAGGCGGTGGCGCAGCAGAAAGACACCGTCATCGAATTCCCGGCGAACGACCGCGACCAGCAAGGCCGGCGCATCCGCTCGAGCCCGCTGGTGCGGCGCATCGCGCGCGACAACAACCTGAACCTGGGCAGCGTGCAGGGCACGGGCCTGGGAGGTCGCATCACGAAGAATGACATCCAGGCGTTCCTGTCGCAACACGGCGCGGGCGCGCCGGCGGCGGCGGCTGCGTCTTCGTCCGCACCGCAGCGCGGCGCGGCGGCGCCGGCGCAGGCGCCCTACACGCCGCCGCAGCGTGCAGCGGCGGCGCCGCAGATGGTGCCAGCGGGAGTCGGCACCGCCGGCGAAGTCGTGCCGATGACCAACATGCGGAAGAAGATCGCCGAGCACATGGTGGCGTCGAAGGCGACGAGCGCGCACGTCCACACCGTGTTCGAGGTGGACATGTCGCGCATCGCGGCCATCCGGGCGCGGCAGAAGCCGGAGTGGGAGGCGCGCAACGGCGCCAAGCTGACCTACATGCCGTTCATCGCGCAGGCGGCGGTGAACGCCATCCGGCAGTTCCCGGTGATGAACTCGTCGATCGAAGGCGACAGCATCCACTACAAGCGCGAGATCAACCTGGGCATCGCGGTCGCGCTGGAGCAGGGGCTGATCGTGCCCGTCATCAAGCACGCCGAGGAGCGGAATTTCCTTGGCCTGGCGCGGGCCATCCAGGACGTGGGCGAGCGCGCGCGCACCAAGAAATTGGTGCCGGACGACGTGGCGAGCGGCACGTTCACCATCACCAACCCGGGCAGCTACGGCGCGCTGTTCGGGACGCCCATCATCAGCCAGCCGCAGGTCGCGATCCTGGGCATGGGCGGCGTGCACAAGGCGCCGGTCGTGGTGACCGACGAGGACGGCAACGACTCCATCGCCATCCGCACCATCGTGCACCTGGTGCTCGGCTTCGACCACCGCATCATCGACGGCGCCGTCGCCGACCAGTTCATGGCGATGGTGAAGCGCAACCTGGAAGATTGGAACGAGCCGATCGGGTAAGGCAGCCGTCAGACTTCAGTCGTCAGTCCGCAGGAGGCCGGCAGCGATGCCGGCCTCACTTTTTTCGGAAGAATGAAGTCTGGCGTCCGAAGACTTCACTTCGCCCACACCGAGGCGTTGAGGCACTGCACGGTGCCGTCGATGATCTTCGAGAGGCCGTCCTTGAACTTGCCGTCGTCGATGACTTCACGGGCGGCGATGGCCTCGGTGAGCCCGAGCGCCGCCGAGATGAAGCTGAGCGCGGCTTCTTTCTTGTCGTTGCCGGTGCGGGCGCCGAAGAAGCCTTCGATGCCGGTGATGATGGCGGGGATGAACGCGATGCTGCGGAGCAGCTTGGCGAGGAAACTCATCTTGGTTCTCCTGAAATGTAGTGGCCGTTCTGGTCGTCGGCCCTCGGCCGTCGGTCGTCATGCGCTTAGCGGTCGAGCGCATCCAGCCGATGCGTGCGATAGATGGCGAGCACTTTGTCGGCGTACTGCGGGTCGGTGGCCCAGCGCTTCGCGAGGGCGCGCGTGAAGGCTTCGGGATCGGCGGAGGCGGCGCGCGCCTCGGCGTAGAGCGGGACGCGCGCGAGGATGGCGTCGCGGTCGTGGAAGCAGTCTGCCATCGAGGCGTAGCGCGCGAAGCGCGCGACCACGCGCACCGGCGCCGCCGCCACGATCTCGACGGTCGGCAGCGCGATCGACGGCATGCCGCCGTGCACCTTGATGCCGAAGTAATTGTTTGCCTCGGTGGCGAGGCGCGACCGTCCCCACGCCGACTCGAGCGCCGCCTGCGCGACCGTGACGCCGGGCGGGAAGCCGCTGGCGGCGGAGCTGGCGCGCGCGGCCTCCGCCGCCTGCCGCAGGAACTCTTCGCTGGTCATCGCCTTTGCAGGTAGCTCAACACCAGGTTGAGCATGGTGGTGAGGAAGCCGGCAAGCGCGCCCACGCCGACGGCGCGCTGCACCAGCGCCTCGTGATGTTCCACGCGGCTTTCCAGCAACTGGACGCGGCCCGGCTGCCCGTTGCCGAGCAGCAACTTCATCTGCGTCTTCAGCTCCGTGAGGTCCGCCAGCACCTGCTGCTCGAACTCGGGGATGGTGATGCGCCCGGGCGTCATGCCGAGCGGGCACTTGAAGTGTGGTCGTTCCTCAGACATGCAAATGCTCCTAGCTGTACGGCCAGTCGAGGTGCAGCAGCGTGGCGTTGCGCGAGTACTTGCGCGGGGACGAGTCGTCGTGTTGCCGCAGGAAGAAGTCGACGACGCGCGTGAGCCGAGGGACCGTGAAGGTGCGCGTGGTGAAGCGGCCGACGAGGTCGCGGTCGTTCTCCTCGCCCCAATCGCGGTCGCTGCGCCGGACCTCGACGCCCCACCCTGCCGGCGGAGTGAGGCCGCAATCGATGTCGACGGTGGTCGAGGTGGCGCCGGTGATCTCGGCGGCGGAGAGGTCGGGCGCGAACAGAGTGCCGGCGGTCGTGACCGTGGCGACGTCTTCGAGCGGCTCGTCGAGCCGCGCGGGATCGAACGCGAAGCCGGGCGGCTGCGCGGCGTCGTTGGCGAAGGCGATGCGGTAGCGGGAACCGTCGCCGCGGAGGTCGGCGCACAAGAGCTCGACCTCGCGGACGAGGGCGGTGAACTCGGCGCCGCGGCTGGGGATGTCGACGGCGAAGGCGTCGCCGGGCCAGACGTCGGTCGCCGGGCCGCCCGGCAGGGCGTCGCTCCACGCGCGATACTCGCCCGCCCACGCCTGCTGCGTCGAGTCGTCGAGCAGGGCAAGCGCCGCGGTCTCGCACTCCGCGCTGGTGCGGGCCGCGGGCGCCGCCAGGTAACGCACCGCGGAGCGCACGCCGTCATCGGCGCCGGCGGCGAGCGTGGCGATGCTGGCGGGGTCGATGACGCGCGCCAGGCTGCGCGCCTGGCTGCGGTAGCGGACCACGATCTGCTCGCCCGCGACCGGCGGGTACTGGGAAAAGAACTGGAGCTCGGGAGTCTGGAACACCTGGCACTCACCGCCGTCGGCGAGAGCGCCGACCAGGCGAGTGCGATAGCTTTGCGAGGGTGCCTGGCTGCGCACCTCTACGCCGGAGATGCGCGCGATGCGGGCGAACGGCGTGGAGCAGTGCGCGGTCGTCACGTTGAGCAGCGCGTAGGTCACCAGCGCGGGCACGTCGCTGACGACCGCGTCATACAGGACAGTGGCGGCGGCGCCCTGCGAGCCCGGGTTTGCTGGGTCGATGTCGTGCAGCTCGAGCACGAGGCGCGCGCCGCTCGGGAGCGCGCCGCCGCCGCGGCCGCTGCCGGCGGGATGCGCGGACGAATGGAAGGTCTGCGACGCGCGGAAGTTCTCGATGGCGTAGAGGCGCGTGGTCATGCCGTAGCGGTGGCCAGCGACCGTCGTGACGGCCGACCCGGTCGCGCTGCCGTCGATGAGCGCCTGGATCGCAGACTGGTCGCCGGAAGGCGTGACTCGGAAGCCGGCAAAACAGCCGGCGACATTGACCGCGCCGGCGTAGAGGCCGCCGAGCACGGCGTCCGATGCGGCGGTGAAGCTGAACTCGCCGTGCTGAAGGAGGAGTCCGCCGCCCAGTTCGAGCCGCTCGACCGCTTCGACGCGCGTCTCGCCGTCGGTCGCGGTGCCGCCGGCAACAGCCAGTTGCCCGCCGGAACTGCTGAGCGCGGCGGCGGGATCGGCCTGCGTCCAGCGCAGCGGGTCGAGTTCGTCGCCGGCGAACTCTTCGTCCAGCAGCACGCGCGTGCGCTGCGCGAAGGGCGTGCGCGAGAGGTCGAACTGCAGCGTGAGGCCGTCGCCGACGAAGTAGTCGCGCACGTGCAGGCGCGGCTCGGCGCGGCTGATGATGGTCGCGTCGTTCACGAAGCGCTGTGGGGCGGCGAGCTTCAGGCCCTCGGGGGTGAAAGTGGGAGACTCTTCCTCGAGCGTGTGGCTTGCGCTGCCGACGGGCTGGAAGACCAGTGAGCCGTCGTGCGCGCGATAGGCGGCGCGCGCGAGCAGCGCGAGCGCGGCGGCGTGCTCCGACCACGGCCGCTGGAAGTCGGCTTCGTACGACGGGATGACGCCGAGGTCGGTGACGCCGGAGACGTCAAAGGCGCCCGGCAGCAGGCTCGCTGCGGTCGCGCGCAGGATCTCGCCCGCGGGGCGCGCCACGAACGGCGGACGCTCGGGCAGCGCCTTGCGGTCGAGCAGCAGCTCGTCGCTGGTCGCCGTGATGTGCAGCCGGTACTCGGGCCCGCGCTCGCCCCAGCCGAGGTACTCGTGTTCCGGGATGGCGTCGAGGTAGCCGGTGAAGAGCTTTGCGCCATCTTCGCGCTCGAGCACGACGCGCGCGTTCGCTGCCGGGATCACAGGCGCGGCCGGAGTGAGCAGGAGCGCGCACTCGAAGCGCGAGGGCTGGTTCAGCCGGCGCAGGACGCGCGGCGCGCCGTCGGCGGCCAGCGCGCACGTGTAGTCCGTGTTGTCGATGAGAAGTTTCATCTGGTGTTTCGCTACAATCGGCCGGCAATGGAAGAGGCGCGCCGAGTCCTCGGAAGTAGAAGCTCGTGGATAGGCACACGAGTCGCCGTTGCCTTTGTCCTGATCGTCACCCTCAGCGTTATGGGGATTCTCACCGCGCTTGGGCTCGCAGCTTATCTAGACCGCAAAAGCGCATTGGCTGCGGGAGTGATGGTGATGGTGGGTGGTGCACTGATTGTTTTTCACATGGGCAAGTTTGCTTACGCGGTAGCCGACGATTCCGGGATCTATGTCCAGCGCTGGCGGACGCAGCGCTTTGTCGCTTGGCACGACGTCCGGTCGATCGAGTTCAGCCTGATCCGTGAAGAGCTGGTGCTGCGGCTGCGAAGGCCCGTCGGTGGCTATTTGGAAGTCATCATTCCGGCCGGCGTGACCACTCCCGCCGGCGTCTCGGTGGGCGAGTACTGGGCGATGCTTCGGGGCCGCTCTGAACCGGAGCCCGTGGCCTGGGTCCGCGCGCGAATCGAAAGAGCGAAAACTGAGAACACGGGTCAATATAACGTCGACCCGCCGACTGGGTAGTAGGTCCGCCAGCAGAGGCACGCTTCCGAGTCGTTCGCATCGGTGAGCGGCAGCGCGGTGAAGCGCGCGTGCAGCGTGAGCGCGCACAACGGCTCGGCCAGCTCGAGCTTCCCTTCCGCCGCCGGGACGGCCGGCTGGAGCCGCGGGTAATGAAGGATGACGCGCCCGCCCGCTTCGTTCTCGAAGACGAACAGCCCCGACCACTCCTGGAAGAACGCGCCGCCTTCGCGGTCGGTGAATCCGATGACCTTCTGCACCTTCGCGTTCGCGGCCGGCGCGCCGCCGGGCAGCGGCTGCGCGAGGGCGAGCGAAGTGGCGTCTTTGCCGGCGACGCGGCCGACGTTGAAGCTCACGCGGCGGATGTAACCGGGGTCGTCTCCGACGGCGGCGGACGACGTGACGCAAGCGCCGGCGAGGCCCGAGCCGACGTAGCCGGTCTCGCCGGTGTAGTCGATGTCTGCGACGACGAGGTCGCCGGCGGCAAAACTGCCGACCGCGCCGGCGCCGACGACGAGCTGGCTCGC
Source organism: Terriglobales bacterium (assembly GCA_035457425.1). Classification (NCBI taxonomy): domain Bacteria; kingdom Pseudomonadati; phylum Acidobacteriota; class Terriglobia; order Terriglobales; species Terriglobales bacterium. The sequence goes on along the minus strand of DATIBR010000146.1, from coordinate 6,365 downwards.
CGTGGAGCCTGCTTCCAGCGGAACGGCTGCGGCGGCTGCCGCGCCCGAGGGCACGCGCGTCGAGCCCGCCGGCGCGAGCACGTTCATGTGCTGCGCACCGCCGGCGAGCGCCATCTGGAGCTTGCCCCAATCGCAAAATGCGAACTCGACCTCGGCGCGCAGGTTCTTGCGGGCTTGGCGAAGCACCGCCTGGTTCGGGCCGGCGGCGATCGCGAGCGTCTCGGTGGCGGAGCGCCGCGCGAAGCTCTCGATCCAGCCGAGGTCCAGCCAGGGCGCCGGCGGGGCGTCGAGCGCGAAGGCGGCGTCGAGCGCGGGGTCGAAGAGCTGCGGCGTGCCGGTCTCGCGCTCCACGGGCGCGAAGTAGGCGCGCCAGCGGCGGCCGGCGGGCAGCATGGCGGCGCGTGCGGTCATGGCAGTTCCACCTCCGGCCAGAAGAAGAGCGCGACCCTTGCGACGCGGCGCAGCTCGCGGTCGTGCGCCTCGGCGGCGGCGAACTCCGGCGGCGACCACAGCACCGCCGAGCCCAGCGCTTGCGGCTCCGGTTGCGAGTAGTCCTTTTTCTCCGCGAAGTGCGGCGCCAGGATGCCGCAAAGCTCCAGGTCGAGCGCGGCGAGCGCGCGCCCACGGTCGAGGCCATTCAGCTCGCTCGAACCCAGCGTGCGGTACGCGATGCGGCAGTCGAGCCGCAGCAGCGGACGCCGCGCGCCCGATGCGGACGCCGTCCGAGCGCCTTCCCAGTGCAGGTAAAACGCGTCGGGCAGAGGCGAGCTGGAGGTCACGGGTTCGTTCTCCGCCACCACCACCGCGGGACGTTCTTGTCCCCCGATGGTGACGGTGCGGTCCGGCGCGAGCGCCGCCAGGCGGTCGCGCAGCGCGATGTAGAAGCTGTCTTTGGCGGATTGCATCGTTTGTCTGACCTTGGGCAGGAGCAACTCTGAAGCGAGCGCGGGACATCGAATCGGGTAGCGGAAGTGTGCGCGCCGGGCTTCGTCCCCCTTCGTTGCCTAGCACTCCAGGAACGCGCTGCCCTCACGGGCGGCCGCAACCGTAAGTCAGGCGGCTCCATGGAACGCGATACCTTCAGGCCGGGCGAGGCAGCGCCGGAATCGGGCATGTACCGCGTGCTGCACCACGCGCACCGCATGCCGCACGACGTGACGATCGAAGCGGGCTCGCACTTTCCGCGGTGCACGCGCTGCGACGACCGCGTGCGCTTCGTCTACCTCCAGGAAGTGCACTTCCTGCGCGATGATTACGACTTCCGCCCCGCCAAGAAAGCCGCCAACGGCCGCTAGTCAACCTCGCCTCCGAGGGCGGCATCTATTCTGACGACGCGGGAACTGACTCATCTGCTTCCCGCGGGCGTTGTGGCCGCGAGACCTCCCTGCTGAGCGCCACCTGCCCCGAATCCAGAATGTCGCAGAGCGGACGTGTGTCCTCGGACGACGGTGTCCGGCGCGACGAAAGGCTGTTCATGCTGTTCAAACCCGGAGAAGCGGTCCCGCAGTCGGGGATCTACGAGGCGATCCACCGCGGGCACCGCGAGAGCCATCCCGTAACGGCGGCGGGCGGCGGGGTATTCCCCGAATGCAACATCTGCAACGGGGAGGTGCGCTTCCGCTTCGTGCGGCCCGCCTCGCCCATCGAGGCGGACGAAGACTTCCGCTGAGCGCTCATCCGCGCGCCTCGAGCCGGTACAGATAGACCTTCCCGCCGCAGGAGTGCGGCGTGGCGTTCACGATGCGCAACAGCTTCTCGCCCAGCACGACGCCGAGCGCGGCCGCCAGGAATTCGTCGGCGCTTTCGTGGTTGCGCTTTTCGGCTTCTTCTACGACGGAGCTGCCGGCGATCGCGACTTCGTAGCGCGCGCCGCCGTCCTCGCCGGGCGCGACCAGCCGGACCATCGCCGGCCAGAGTTCGACCTCTTCGGTCTGCGGCGCCGCTAATCCCAAGCCGCCACCTGCGGCCCCCTCGGGCAGCAGGATCCGCAGCGTGACCTTACCGTCACCCAGCGAGCGCAGCAGCGCTTCGGCAGCGCGCGCGGCCGTCGCGCCCAGGGTGTGCGGAGCGAACGCGGAGTAGTCTTCCATCAGCCCACCTTCTGCGCCATGAAGGGCGCGAGCAGCGCGCGCACCGAGGCGTCGAGCAGCGAATCCTCGAAGTACGCCATCTGCATGCGGTCGAGGCCCGAGCTCTTCACGTTGAGCGCGGGCGTGGCCTGCGCGTTGCGCGCGACCTGCGCGCACGCGAACTTCACCGCCTCGGGGATGGCGGCGAAGCCCGCGGTGTACGTCACCTCGACCTCGTTGTAGCCGAGGCCGAGCGGATGCTGCGGCAGCGCGACCTCGCCGGTCGCGGCATCGTGCTCGAGCGCGGCGGGATCGAGCGCGGTCCAGGCGCCGGGGAGCCCGAAGGCGCCGGCGACCTCGACGGCGAGCGGATCCCCCTCCAGCCCTTCGCCGCGGCGCGGCACGGTGTAGCGCGCCTTCACCGCGACGAAGGGAGAGGAGGCGGGCGCAAGCGCGGCCAGGGGGAGGTAGGTCAGCCGCAGGGAGTTGCGCCCGGGGCGCAGGCGCACGCGTTCCACGTATTGCGCCACGCCCAACGTCGCGCGGCGGCAGTGCGCGTCGATGAGCGACGAAGCCGCCGCCACCAGCGCTGCCGCCGCGGAGTGGTCCAGGCCGTACTGCTCGTATTCGGAAGGATTGAGATAGATCATGGGACCTCTTCTTCAACGCAGAGTCGCGGAGTTCGCAGAGGCAGGCACAAATCAACCTCCGCGTGCTTTGCGCCTCTGCGTTGAATCGGAATCACCGCTCGACGTTCACCTTGTAGTGCGCGTAGCCGGCGCCCTTGACCACCACGCCGCCGAACTTCACGACGACGTGCTGCTGCGCGAGCGAGCCCGAGAGGCCGAGCTGGAAGACGCGCGGGTTGGGGTCGGTGAGCCAGTGGTACTCGATCATGTCCTCGCTCACGATGTAGGCCGGCAGCACCGCGGAGCCGGAGCCGGGCGTGCCGGTGTAGCCGAGCGACCACTCGGGGATGAGCGGCAGCTCGCCCGCCTGGGTGGAGAGCGTCTTCACGCGCAGGCCGCCGAAGATCTCGGCGGTCGCGAGCACCACGTTGAACTGGTCCTTCATCTCGCGGTCGATCAAGTCGAGCAGCACCGGGTTGGCGTAGATGGCGGTCGGGCGCACCTCGTAGCTGGAGCTGGCGACCATCTCGGCGATGGTCTGCTTCAGCCCGTCGACGATGCTCTCGGTGGTCTCGACGGTGGCGACGTTGCCGCCGTCGGCGATCTGCGCGGCCGCGCCGTAGTACTGGTTGGTCGTCGGCGTGGAGAGCGAGGTGTCGTTGCCGTTCCAGAGCGCGACGTCGTGCGTGCGCAGCAGGCCCTCGACCGCGTCGGCCAGGTCCTTGGCCTGGAGGAAGGCGAACTGCGACTGCTGCTGCCCGACCTCGAGGTCGAACAGGTTGTAGTTGATCTGCGAGACCAGCGCCTTGAGCGGGACGGAGCGCTCGGCGCGCGTGGGCGCGGCGACCGTGGCCACGATGTTGCGCGGGTCGACGAAGGCGTTCGCCGCGGAGTTGGCGGCGATCGCCGTCTGCTCGAAGAAGCGCGACGGGTGGCCGGTGGCCGGCACCTGCTTGATGCGCTGCCCGAAGGCGCCGCGGCGCCGGACGATGTCGGTGATCTCGTTCTGGTAGCGGTTCACCTCCACCGCGCCCGGCCCGAGGAAGTCGGCGGCGGCGTGGAGGTCGAGGAATTTTGCGTGCATGGGTGTCCTTTCGAAAGGAGGAGGTGTGTGCTGCGTGGATATCTCGTACAAAAAACATCCCGAGCGCGCAGCGCGAGGGAGCCCTATCGTCACGACGAATTCTCGTGAGAGTAGGGTTCCCGAGCCCGCCGCGGCGGGCTCGGGACGTTTGAAAACAGCCGAAGGGTCAGAAGGTGCGAGAACTACTCGATCAGTCCTGCCCTGGCCATCTCGCTCTTCACCGCGATGCGCTGCTCGACCGAGAGCGCGGCGAGCGTCTTGTCGAGCACGGCGGCATCGATCGTCTCCGCCGGCTCGTACCCGTTTTTCGCGAGGATGGCGGTGACGAGCGGCGGCAGCGTCTTGCGCTGCGCGCTCAGGCGGGCGGCCTGCGCGCGCAGCTCGTCGTTGGCGTGCACCAGCTCGGTGACGCGCTCTTCGAGCGTCTTGCGGGTGCTCGCGTCGCTCTCGTCGATGGCGGCGACGATGCGGTCGATCTTGCCGGACTGCTCGTCGAGCCGCGCGAGTGTGTGCTCGAGCGCCTCGGTGGCCGCGGCAAAGCGGTCCGCGGTGGCGGAGAGTTGCTGGATCAGTTCTTCGTTCATGGGAGCTCCTGCTGTGGGCTAGCGGCCCGAATGTTGGTGGGTCGTCGGTCGACGGCCATCGGTCGTCGGCCGTCCAGAGTCGTTGCGGCCGAGGGCCGAGAGCCGACGACGGCTTCGATCTCGATCGACGTCCCCGCATACGCCGCCTTGCTCTTCTTCAGCACCGCGGCGCCGGTGAAGGTCACTTCGTTCAGGACCCAGACCTGGGCGCCGGTGTCGGCGACGCGGGCGTCGGCGACCTCGTACGACATGCCGAGCGACTGGCCCGCCGCGCGCAGCTCGCGCACCACGTCGGGGAAGTCCTTGGCGAACAGATAACCCGCGACTTCCAGCGCGAGTCGTCGGTCGTCGGTCTTCGGTCGTCGGCCGTCCAGTTCCGTCGCGGCCGAGGGCCGTGGACCGTGGGCCGACGACAGCTCCACAATCTCGGCGCTGGTGATCACGCCCACCTTGCGCCGCGCGTCGTGTCCGTCGAGCGACGGCGTGAAGTCGAGCCCCATGCCGAGCAGCGAGGGCAGCGCGCGCTCGGCGGCCTCGCGCGTCAGAAGAACGCGGTGACCGCGCGCGCCGGCGGGCGCGCGCTCGCTGGGCGAGTCGACCAGCGTCAACACGCCGCGGAAGGGCAGGCGGTTGGGGTGCGCCGCAATACGCGGAAGCGCAATAGCCATGGATTCGATTTGCATTGGGCAGGTCCGTATGAAGTAATAGGCCCATGGAGAAGCGAGCCGCAGTCGATCTTCGCTGGGCGATTCCCCTATCGCTGGTGCTAATGGTTTTTGTTGTCTGGTTGGAGGTACGGCCGAACTTTGAAGCGGTCGATCTAGCTATTGGGCTTGGTGGCGGAGTATTGCTGATTTCTGCGCATTTGCCGCTCCGGCGAGATCGCGTTGTGCAAGCAATGAAGAAATATCGATACCGCTTTCTTCATAATCTGTTGCTCTTCGAGATCATTTATCAGGTGCCGTGGCTTGACGGCTATCTTCTCCACGGCAATCGAAAACATGACCTCTTCGATCTCGTCTTCTTTCCGGTATGGATGGCCGCCCTGTTTGCAGCATTCTTCCCTGGCAACGAGAGTCGCGAGCTCGCCTAGCCGCTGGTCTCCGGCAGCCCTCGCATCCGTCTCACCTCGCTCACCGTCAGCACGCCGCGGAACGGCAGCCGGTTCGGATGTCCGCCTGGGCAGACGACCGGCGGCATCTCGATTGCCATGGATTGGATATCGGTCTTCATGCTCAGATGGGTCCGTGAATCGGCAATTCGTGCTGTCCGAACTAGCGGCCTTCGCACTCGTCGGTGTGGTCGTTTGGCTGATGTACAGCCACTGGCAGTTCGTTCAGTTCCTCGCTGGCTGCATCATTGCGATGGCGCTGATGTCTGGCAGAGCGGCGTGGATCGCGATGTCCAAGAACGAGCGCCAGCAGAAGAAGATCTGGACGGCCTACTGGATCATCGGACTCAGCGTCACCGTGATCATGTCGATCGCCTGGTTCGTGCTTCCACGCTAGCCGCTGATCTCCGCTAGTCCGCGCATCCTTCTCACCTCGTTCACCGTCAGCACGCCCGAGCGCAGCAGGATCTCGTGGATCTCGGCTTCTTCGCGCTCGTCGCGCGCGTCCACGTCGGTGAAGACGAACTCCAGGTCGTGCCAGCCGAGGCGCTTGCCGATGGCGTCGCGCGTGAGGTGCTCGGCCAGCAGGCGGGCGGTCGGCACGATGGCCGTGCGGAAGGCCTGGTCGAGCTGGTCGGCGGCGGTCGCGCGGTTGACGTCGTGCTCGAGGCCGAGCACCAGCGGCGGCAGGTCGAACGCGTCGGCAATGATGCGGATGAGGAACTCCTGCCAGGCGAGGCGCAGGTCCTGGTCGGTGCCCGAGCCGAAGCGCAGCACCTCGGGCCGCTGCTCGACCGATAAGATGGGCACGCGGCCGGTGCCTTCGATCTCGTCCTGCCACCAGCGGATGAGGCGCTCGTGCTGCGCCGGCTGCAGGTCTTGCAGCCA
>DATIBR010000145.1 GCA_035457425.1 Terriglobales bacterium | reverse complement strand
GGCCTCCTTCTTCGCGTTGCGCAGCACGATCTCGTAGGCGCTCTCGAACACGTAGCTCGCCCGGTTGGTCGGCTCGCGGCGCTTGAAGTCGGTCTGCTTCTTGTCCGCGGTGACGTCGAAGGCTTCGCCGAGCTTCAGGCGCACGGTCTCGTTCTTCGGCGTGTGGTCGATGCGGTCCTCGCCGACGAATTGCGCGTTGCCCGCGCTGTCCTTCTTGTAGACCCGCACCACGCCCTTCGGCATCGGCATGCCGAGCCGCGACGACTCGCGGTTCTCGAGCTGCACGAACACGCCGACCTTCAATTTCTGCCCGATGCCGCCCACGCTGGAGCGGTAGTAGTAATCGCTGCCCTGGAGCACGAGCTCCTTGGTGACCGGCACGCCCTGCGCGGCGAGCAGCGCGACCTGCTTGGTCTGGTTGTCGGAAATGGTGGTCGGGCGCTGCAGCGTATAGAGGTGGTACTCGAACAGCGACTCCTGCGCCATGTCGTTGCGCGGCGCCTCGGCGGCGGCGGCGCGTTGCGCCAGCATGGCCTTCGCCACGCGCAGCTCGTCGGGCACGCGGTTCACGTCGCCCGCGACGAGCTGCAGCCTGGCGTTCGGGTAGGCCGTGCCGCTCTGGTTGGTGAGCGTCACCCAGCCGTTCAGGTCGAGCGCGGTGTCGGCGGCGTTCAGCTCCGCCACGTAGTCCGCTTTCCAGGACAGCCCGCCGGTCAGGTAGGAGAGCTCGACGGTCTGCGCGCCGCTGCGTGCCGCGTCGAGCTCGCTCACCAGCGTCGGGCGGTCGCGCAGGTTCGCCGGCACGCCGTCGTACACGATGCGCCCGGGCAGGCCGGTCTCGATGCGATCGCCGATGCGCAGCACCACGCCGGCGTTCGCGGCCAGCACGGTGGCGGTCTCGAACGATTCCTCTCCGGATTTTGGATTGATCCTGAAAACCCTGACTTGCCGGCCGACGTATTTCTCCAGCAGCTTGGCCGGGGTGAGCAGGTCGAAGTCGAAGTTCTGCTCGAGCAGCGAAAGCGAGCCGGGATGCGAAAGGCTGCGCAGCAGCGCGGTCTCCGGGCGCATCCGCGCGCTCACCTCCCGCAGTGCGAGCCGGTTGCGGCCGGCGTCGAAGCCGATGCGGCGTTGGTCCTTCACCAGCGCCAGGTTCTCGTTGTAGATCGTGACCGCGACCGACTGCTGGTCGGCGAGCGTGCTCGGTTTTTCCTGGACTGCCGCGTGTGCCAGCGGGCAAAGGGCCAGCGCAACGGCCGCCGTGACTTTTTCCAGCATGGGCATGGTGTTCTCCTTTGTCCCCCGTTAAACGGCGGGGCGCGGAGAAAGGGTTAACGGCGCAGCACCAGCGCCAGCGCGACGATCACGAGGGCCGCGCCGGCCAGCATGCCCGCCGTCACCGCCTCGTCGAGCAGCAGCCAGCCCCACAGCACGCCGAGCACCGGCACCGCGAGGCCCACGGTGAGCGTGCGCGACGGCCCGATGTCGCGCACCAGGGTGAAGAAGGGCAGGTAGGCGAGGCCGCTGCAGACCACGCCCACCGCGACCAGCGAGAGGGTGGCTTCCAGGTGCCACTGCTGCACGGGAGGCGCGGTGGCCCAGAGCGGCGCCATCAGGATCGCCGCGAAGGCGATCGAGCCGGCGGCGAGCCCCATCGGCGGCAGGCGGCCCTGGCGCTGCTTGATCATCACGCCGGCCCAGCCCCAGAAGCCCGCGCCCGCGATCGCCACCAGGGTTCCCAGGAAAGTCCTCAAGCTCAGCTCCACCGGCCCCAGGTTGACGATCAGCGCCACGCCCGCGACGCCGAGCGCGAAGCCGGCGATGCGCGCGAGGCCGAGGCGCTCCTTCAGCACCGGCACCGCGATCACCGCGGCCCAGAGCGGCACCATGCCGTTGATGATCGCGAGGTAGCCGGCCGGCAGCACGCTCGCCGCCCAGGCGAAGCACACGAACGGCGCCACGTTGTTGACCAGCGCGACCGCGAGGTGGTCCTTCCAGTGCTCGAGCGGCGCGATGCGCTGGCGCGCCACCCAGACCGCCCACGGCACGAGGAACAGCGCCGCGCACAGCGCGCGGCCCTCGGATACCGCGGCGGTGCCGAAGAACGGCACCGCGACGCGCAGGAAGATGTACTGGAACGACCACATGGTGGCCAGCGCCAGCCACCGTGTGGCGTCATACGGTTGCAAGACGCTTCTACTACTGATACACGCGTTTCATCGTTTCGGCCGGGTAGCGCGTACCGGCACCCGCCCCGACGGGGGCCGCTTCGGAGATCTTCTTGACTTCTTCAGGGCTCAGGCGAATCTTCGCCGCCGCAAGATTCTCGTCGAAGCGCTCGCGCCGCTTGGTGCCGGGAATGGGCACGATGTCCTTGCCCTGGTGCAGGAGCCACGCGAGCACGAGCTGAGCCGGCGTGCATTTCTTGTCCGCCGCGATGGACTCGAGCTGCTTCACGATCGAGACGTTCTTTTCCAGCGCCTCGCCCTGGAAGCGCGGGTGCTGCAGCCGCCGGTCGCCCTCGGGCAGGTCGGCCTTGCCGTGCACCGTGCCGGTCAGCATGCTGCGGCCGAGCGGCGCGTAAGCGACCAGGCTGATGCCCAGCTCCCGGGTCGCTTTGAGCGTTTCCTCGCCTTCCTTGCGGTACAGCAGCGAGTACTCGTTCTGCACCGCCGCGATCGGGTGCACCTTGTGCGCGCGGCGGATGGTCTCGGGGCGCGCCTCCGACAGGCCGAGCGCGCGCACCTTGCCCTGCTCGACGAGGCGCTTCATCGCGCCGACCGTGTCCTCGATCGGCGTGTTGGTGTCGACGCGGTGCTGGTAGTAGAGATCGATCACTTCGATGCCGAGGCGCTTAAGACTCGCCTCGCACGCCTGGATCACGTACTCCGGGCGGCCGTCCACCGACTGCTTGCCGTCGGGCAGCTTCACCTGTCCGAACTTGGTGGCGACGACGACCTTGTCGCGCTTGCCCTTGAGCGCCTTCCCGAGCAGCGTCTCGTTGTGGCCCCAGCCGTACATGTCGGCCGAGTCGAGGAAGTTGATGCCCTGGTCGATCGCGTAGTGGATCAGGCGGATCGACTCGTCGTCGTTCGCGTTGCCGTAGACGCCCGACATCGACATCAGGCCGAGGCCCAGGGCGGAGACTTTGATGGGGGTTTTGCCGAGAGTTCGTTGCTCGATCATGCGGTTCCTCAGAAAAGGTCGAAGTATTCGCGCTGCTCCCAGTCGCTCACTTCCAGGTTGAAGCGGGCGATCTCGGCTTCCTTGATGCGGCAGTAGTAGTCGACGAACGCGGCGCCGAAGCCGTCGCGCAGCGTCTTGCTGGCGCGCAGGTGCTGGAGCGCCTCCTCCAGGGTGCGCGGCAGCAGATCCGCCTTCGCCTCGTACGGCGTGTCGGCCGCGCGCGGCAGCGCGAGGCGGCGCTCCAGGCCGTCGAGGCCGCACCAGACCTGCGACGCGAAGTAGAGGTAGGGGTTGGCGGCCGGCTCGCCGATGCGGTTCTCGATGCGCGTGTCCGGGTCGCGCGGCGCGCCCACCACGCGCAGCAGCGCGCCGCGGTTCTCCTTGCCCCACACCACGCGGTCGGGCGCGAGCGAGTAGGGGCGGAAGCGCTTGTAGCCGTTCAGGGTGGGCACGGCGAGCGCGCTGGCGGCGCGCGCGTTGGCGAGCAGACCCGCGAGGTATTGCCTGCCGGTTTCGGAAAGATCCTCGTTCTGTGAAACGAAGGCATTCAACCCGTTGCGGCGCAGCGACTGGTGGAGGTGCCAGCCGCTCGACATCACGTTCGGCAGCTTGGGCCGGCACATGAAGGTGGCGTGGAAGCCGTGGCGGCGCGCGATCTGCTTCACCGCGCTGCGCAGCAGCATCATTGCGTCCGCGCCCGCCATGCCGCTCTGCGGGCCGAGCGTGAGCTCGACCTGGCTCGGGCCGAACTCGAGCTCGAAGGAGCGCAACGGAAGCTCCAGCCGCTCCAGGTCTTTCCTCAGTACATCGATGATCGGTTCCACCTGGTCGTACTTGTGCTCGGTGAGGAGCTGGTAGCCGGTGGTGAGGAGCTCGACGTCGGGCGGGTTGCCCGGCTGGCCCGCGTCGGCGGGCTGGAGGCGCGGATTGGTAATGCGGAAAAGGTGGAACTCGACTTCCAGCCCGGCCACGAACTCGTAGCCGAAGCGCTCCAGGCGCTCGAGCGCGTGGCGCAGCTGGCTGCGCGTGCTGAACGGGATCGGGCGGCCGTCCTGGAACTGCAGGTCGCAGAGGAACCAGCCGGTGTCGGGCGCCCAGGGCAGCACCTTGAAGGTGGACTGGTCGGGGACCATCAGGATGTCCGCCGCGCCCTGCATCTCGATGATGCCCACCCCGCCGCCCGGCGTGAACGCCGGGAACACGGTCTTGTGCGAGGTGTCCTTGAGGAGCAGCGTGCTGGTCATCGTCACGCCGCGCTCCATCGCCGCCTCGGCGGCCGACACGGTGAGCGTCTTGCCGCGCAGCACGCCGTGCTGGTCGGCGAACGAAAAGCGGACCTGCTTCAGCCCCTTCGGGAAGTTCATGCCGCCCAGGCGGAGCGCTTGCGGCGCGTCTGGTCCGATTGCTTCCAGTACTCGTCGATCGACGCGGTCGGGCCGATGCCGTCGATGGCCGGGGGCCCCGAGCCCTTGTCGGCGACCACGAACTCGCCGGCTTCATTCCTGCGGATCGCGTCCAGCAGCAGCCGCCGGTAGAGCACGATGCCCTTGTCGGTGGTGCCGAGGTTCTCCTTCGTGCGGTCGGCGATCGGGCCTTGCGATTCGCAGGCGAACTGGTCGTGGATGTTGATATCGAAGCCCATGCCGGTGAAGGTCTTCGACTTCTGCTCGAGCGCGTCGAAGCCCCAGGCGTTGTGCCTTCCATGGATGGGCTTGTACTCCGGCGCCGGGTAGGTCCTGAGCCGCTGGTTGCGCATCGTGTCCTTGTCGACCGGCGCGCCGAAGCTGGTGAAGATCGAGTACCAGTAGCAGCCGGTGTCGTCGACCGGCACGTGGAACTGCGTGATCGTCATTTCCGCGTTCATCGGGATCACGAACGCCTGCGGGAAGAGGATGTTGGTCACGCGGATGTGCGTCTGCGCCTCGCTGATGCGCCGCAGGGTATGCAGGCGCATGCCGTACTCGGTGCGCTCGACGCGGATCTCGGGGCGGTCGTACTCGCGCAGCACCTTGCTGATCGGCAGGTCGGAATCGGCCGGCACGCCGCGAAACTGCTTGCCGTAGCTTGCCGCGGTGTCCTCGTCCTCGAAATACTTGTGCAGCCATGACGCATGCGCCGGGTCGATGCCGACTTCGAGCGCCTGCAGCCAGTTGCAGTCCCAGTAGCCCTTGAACGCGAAGGTGTAGGCGTCGGGCGCGACGAAGCAGTCGAAGTCGGGAAACGCGGGCGGCGCGCCTTCGCCGAGATAGCCGAACAGGATGCCGCTCTTCTCGAGCACCGGGTACGCGAGGGTCTTGATGTGGTCGCACAGCCGGCTGCCCGCCGGCTCGGCCGGCGTCTCCACGCACTTGCCCTTGCCGTCGAACTTCCAGCCGTGGAACGAGCAGCGCAGGCCGTCGGGCTCGATGCGGCCGTAGGCGAGGTCCGCGCCGCGGTGGGGGCAATGGCGCTGCAGTAGCGCGTATTGATTGCCTGCTTTGTACAGAACCAAGTCTTCGCCGAAAAGCCGGACGGCCTTGACCGGGCGATCGCCTTTCATTTCGTCGACCAACGCCACCGGCTGCCAGTAGCGGCGCAGCAGCTTGCCGGCCGGCGCGCCCGGCCCGATGCGCGTCATGAGCTCGTTCTGCTCGCGGCTAATCATGCGACTCGCGATAGAGCGACAGCGCCTTCATGGCCGGGATGTCGTTGAAGGAGAACAGCACGGCCTCGCCGCGGGCGCCATGGCGGTACTTCGTCCATGACGGCACGCAGAAGATGTCCTTCTCCCCCCACTCGAAGCGCTGGCCGCCGACCTCGGACCAGCCGCGGCCGGTCGCGACCTGGTAGACGACACTGCCGGTGTGTCTCTTGAAAGGAGATGTGTTTGTTATCAACTCGAGGCTGGCCCCCATGGTCGGCATCACCGGCCCGCCGGTCAGCGGATTGGAATACTCGTAACGGCCAAGTTTCTTCACTTCCCGATACGCGTCGTCCCACTTATAGAGAAACACGGGCGAGTAGGGCTTGGACCAGTTCTCGCGCGACAGCGGCGCCGGGGTCTGGTTGACGCGCGGGTGAACCTCGTAGAAGTTGGCGTCGAGCGAGTTCATGAGCGGGATGTCGAGCCCGTCCTGCCAGATGCACTGCGTGCCGCTCGCGTCGACGCCGTGCTCGTGCCAGGTGCCGTTCGGCGTCAGGACGAAATCGCGCGCGCCGAGCTCGAGGCGCTCGCCGTCCACGATGGTGTACGCGCCGCGCCCCTCCATGACGAAGCGCAAGGCGCTCGCCTGGTGGCGGTGCGCGGACGCGGCCTCGCCGGGGTTCATGATTTGCACGCCGGTGTAGAGCAGGCCCGAGGCCGCGCTCCATTCCTTGCGGCCGGGGTTGACCAGCATCACCACGCGGCGCGCCGCCTTCTCGGCGGAAACGAGCCTCGCCGCATCTCTTACATATCTTTCGATTTTTCTCCACGCCCACAGCGTCGGAATGGACTTCGGCTGCGGATACCAGGGCTCGATGTCGTTTGCGACGTTCCACAGCGCGCCCAGCTTTTCGCCTTCGAGCGCGCGGTAATAGGCCTCGAGCTCGGGAGTGTCCTCGACGTTCGCGCGGCCTACGACGTTTTCGCGCTTCACAGGTAGTCGGTCGTTACGTCCGGTGCGCTGACAGCCACGGGAAAGCGGCTTCTCGGCATCTCGCCAGAGGGGTCGATGTAGCGAATCGATCCGTTCTGCGCGACGATCCAGACCTCGTGCGCGCCTGCTTCCCGGTAAGCGCGAGTTTTCTCGGCGATCTCGGCGTCGACGTTCGACGGGGAGTAGATCTCGACGCAGATTTCGGGCGCTCGCGGTAGCGGCGACGAATGCTTGTGCTGCATGCGGAAGGCGTTCGAGGCCCAAACTACGTCCGGCACGCGAACGCCGATGTCGGTCAGGACCGGGCATTCGGTGATGACCACGCCGTCCTTCAGCTGCTGCTGGAGCTGCATCGCGACTTCGGTTTGCTGGCGTCCGTGCCCCACGCCCGCGGGCGGCCCCATTTCGACCTTGCCCCAGGCGTTCAGCTCGATCTTGTAGGGCAGGTCTTGCAGCGATGGGTCGCGGCACATCTCGTTCCAACGAGCGATCAGCAGTTCAGGCGTCGCTATGTTTCCCATATCAAAAAGTCTACACCCCGAGGTATCGGTGCTGGACGTTCTTGTCGGCCGCCAGCTCCGCCGACGTTCCACTCCACACCACGCGGCCCTTCTCCAAGACGTAGTGGCGGTCCGCCACCTGGGTTAACGCCCTTACGTCCTTGTCGATGACCAGGAGCGACAGCCCTTCGCCCTTCAGGCGCTCGATCGAGCGGTAGATGTCGGCGCGGATCAGCGGCGCGAGGCCCTCGGTGGCCTCGTCGAGGACGAGCAGGCGCGGGTTGGTCATCAGCGCGCGGCCGATGGCGAGCATCTGCTGCTCGCCGCCGGAGAGCTGGTTGCCGTAGTTGCCCTGCCGGTGCTTCAGGTTTTCGAACAGCTTGAAAACCGTGTCGAGCGTCCAGGGTCCCTTGCGCGCGGTGGCGAGGAGGTTCTCGCGCACCGTGAGGTTCGGGAACACCTGGCGTCCTTCGGGCACCAGCCCGAGCCCGGCCTGCGCGATGCGGTAGGACGGCAGCGCCTGCAGCTTCCTGCCTTCGAAATCGATGCTGCCGGCCTTCGGGCGCGTGATGCCCATGATCGAGCGCACCGTGGTGGTCTTGCCCATGCCGTTGCGGCCGAGCAGCGAGACCACCTCGCCCTTGCCGATGCGCAGGTCGATGCCGAACAGGACCTGGCTGCGTCCGTAGGAGGTCTCGAGGCCG
>DATIBR010000144.1 GCA_035457425.1 Terriglobales bacterium | reverse complement strand
GCGGGTAGGCGCCGGCGACTCGCCGGCGCGCACCTCAATCAGCCCCGCGATCGCCCGCTTCACCTTCTCCGCCAGCCCCTCCATGTCGTGCAGCTTCATCCCGGTCGTCGCGATGGGCTCGCCGAACACCAGCTCCACCCGCCCCGGATGAATGTGGAACGTGTTGATGGGCAGCACCTCGTAGGTCCCGATCAGCGCGCAGGGAACCACCTCCACCTGCGCCTTGATCGCGACGTAGAACGCGCCCGGCAGGAACGGCTGCAGCTCCCCGGTCTCCGTCCGCCCGCCTTCCGGGAAGACCACCAGCGGCATTCCCTTCTTGAGACCTTCCACCGCCGAGCGCAGCGACCGGAACGACGCGTGCGCGTTGTCGCGGTCGATGGGGATCTGCCCCGAGCGCCGCAGGTGCCATCCCAGGAACGGATAGCGGAACAGCTCATGCTTCGCGATGATGCGGAACTGGAACGGCAGATGCACGTACAGCACCGGGATGTCCATCGCCGACGCATGATTCACGGCGTAGAGATGCGGTCTGCCGAAGTCCACCCGCTCGCGCCCGCGCACCGCGACCCGCACCATCGCGGTCTTCAGGATCATCCACGACCACGTCCGCGCGAACCACTGCTGGATCCGCCCGCTGCCGTCGAACACCGACGCGACCAGTGACAGCGCCCCCATCACCACCGTGTACAGGTAGATCAGGTTGTTGAGGATGACGATGGAGCGCAGGTAGCTCAGCCTCCCGCCCTTCTTGGGGATCGGGCGATCGGGTGTTCCGGTGATCGGGCGATCGGGCGCGCTCATTGGAGAAGCGGGAGAGCTTCCCCAACAAGATAGATGGAACCGGTAACGACGACCAACGATTTGTCGCCGGCCAGCGTTTTCGCGGCCTGAAGCGCCTCCGCGGCGCTTGAACGGGTGAGCGTGTCGGCGCCGGTGCGCGCCGCGGCCTGCGCGACCTCCGCCGCCGAGGCCGCGCGCGGGTTCCCGACCGTGGTCGCGACCACGTGTTCGGCCAGAGGGAACAGGATGTCGGCCATTTCCGCGATCGCCTTGTCGCGCAGCGCCGCGAACACGAACACCAGCGGCCGCTCTTCGAAGTATGTGGAAAGCGCCGACCGCAGCGCCCAGGCGCCGGCCGGGTTGTGCGCGACGTCGAGCAGGTACTGCTGGCCGTCGCGCTCGACGAGCTGCAGGCGCCCCGGCCAGCGCGTCTCCCGGATCCCGCGCTCGATGTCCCGCGCCGTCACCTTGAACCCGAACTGGTTCAGTTCCACCGCCGCCGCGATCGCCAGCGCGACGTTGCGCAGCTGGTGCCGCCCGAGCAGCGGGGAAGCGACGCTGATGGACTGCCCAAGCACCTCAAGCTGGTAGCCAGTGTTCAGTGGCTGGTGTTCAGTGGCCAGCCCCGCTTTCGCTGGCTTTTCTGGCCACTGGCCACTGGTCACTGACCACTCGCCCGCGGGCGTGATACTCGGCATGAAGGGAACCGCGCTCACAGCCCGGGCATTCTTCTCGAGGGCTGCTCGCCCGATCACGTCGTTCGCCTCCGGATGCTGCGGCAGCGTCACCAGCACCCCGTTGGCGCGGATGATCCCCGCTTTCTCGCATGCGATCTCCGCGATGGTGTTCCCGAGGAACTTCTGGTGGTCGAGCGCGATATCGGTGATGACCGCCAGCGCCGGCTCGGTGACGTTGGTCGCGTCCAGCCGCCCGCCCATCCCGACCTCGAGCACCGCGATCTCCACCCCGGCCGAGGCGAAGTACTCGAACGCCATCGCGGTCAGCGTCTCGAAGAAGCTTGGATGCCAGGGCAGCTTGCCCTCGCGCACCAGCCGCTGCGAGACCTCGTCCACGCGCTGGTGCATCTCGGCAAATTCCGGCTCGCTGATCTCCTCGCCCCCGCCGTTCGAAGAAAAGACCTGGATGCGCTCGTTGATGCGGATCAGGTGCGGGGAAGTGTAGAGCCCGGTGCGATGTCCCGCAGCCGCGAGGATGGAAGCCAGCGTCGCCGCGGTCGAGCCTTTGCCGTTCGTCCCGGCGATCAGCACGCTCCCAAACCGCCGCTCGGGATGCCCCATCGCTTCCAGCAGCACCCGCATGTGCGCGAGGTCGAACTTCGCCGCAGGCGTCTGGTGCAGCTCGTGCCCCAGCGCCAGCAGCTTCTCGACGGCAACGTCGTAGGTCAAAGTCAAAGACCTCATCGCGGATGAACGCGGAGCAAAGTCACAACCTTTGAAACGCAGAGCGCGCTGAGCGACATCGAGCGCACAGAGACAATCAGGCTAATCGCTAATTGCTTATTGCTGCCCCGTCACGCGGCCATGAACTCCAGCGCCCGCGCGATGTAGTCCTTCATCTCGCGGCGGTGCACGATGGCGTCGAGGAAGCCCTTCTCCAGCAGGAATTCCGAGCGCTGGAAGCCCTCGGGCAGCTTCTGCCGGATGGTCTGCTCGATCACCCGCGGCCCGGCGAACCCGATGAGCGCGCCCGGCTCCGCGATGTTCAGGTCGCCCAGCATGGCGTAGCTGGCGGTCACGCCGCCGGTCGTCGGGTCGGTGAGCACGCTGATGTAGGGCACGCCCGCCTCGTCCAGCCGCGCCAGCGCCGCCGAGATCTTCGCCATCTGCATCAGCGAGACCACGCCTTCCATCATGCGCGCGCCGCCGGAAGCCGACACGATCACCAGCGGATGCCGCTGAAACGTCGCGCGCTCGATCGCCCGCGTGATGCCCTCGCCCACCACCGCGCCCATCGAGCCCCCGATGAACGAGTACTCCATCGCGCTCACCACCACCGGCTTGCCCTTCAGCGTGCCCTCGGCGTTCAGGATGGCGTCCGCCAGGTCGGTCTCTTCCTGCGCCTTCGCCAGCCGCTCCTTGTAGGGCTTGATGTCCACGAAGTTCAGCGGGTCGGTCGAGACGATCCCGGTGTCCTCGATCTTGAACCCGGGGTCGAGCAGCAGCTCCAGCCGCGAGCGCGCGTCGATGCGGAAGTGCCGCTCGCACTTCGGGCACACGTTCGCGTTCTCCTCCAGGTCCTTCTTCCAGATGATCTGCCGGCACCCGTCACACTTCACCCACAGGCCCTCGGTCCGGACCTTCTTCGTCCCCTCGGAGACTTCGAGTTCGGTGTCGGTGCGCTTGAACCAGGCCATAGGGAGGTGCGAGCTATGTGTTGCGAGGTGCGAGTAGCCGTGAAGGGGTAATTCTAAATGGGGATGGAGGGAATGGGGAATCGGCCGCTAACAACTCGCAACTAACGACTCGCAACTCGTCAGTACTCGATCCCCCGCTGCGCCATGATGCCCTTCTGGTATGCGTGCTTGACCTCGCGCATCTCCGTCACCGTGTCGGCCACCTCGACGATCGACGGATGCGCGTTCCTCCCCGTCAGGATCACGTGCACCTGCTCCGGCTTGCGCTTCAGCACCTCGACCACCTTCGCCGGGTCGAGCATCTTGTACCCGATGGCGTAGTTGATCTCGTCCAGCACCACCAGGTCCCACTGGCCCGACAGGATGGCCTGCTCGGCCTCCTGCCACGCGGCTTCGACCAGCTTCACGTCTTCGGGATCGGTCTCCGCGCCGCCCACCTTCACGAAGCCGCGCCCCATCTGCTTCATCACGAACTTGTCGCCGAAGGCCGCCACCGCGTCCAGCTCGCCGTAGTGCCACGAGCCCTTCAGGAACTGCAGCATCAGGACCTTCATCCCGTTGCCCACCGCGCGCAGCGCCGTCCCCATGGCGGCGGTGGTCTTGCCCTTGCCCGGGCCGGTGTTCACGATGATGAGGCCGCGTCGTGTCTCTGCCATGCTCGAAGGCGTTTCCAGTTTCCGGTTTCCCGTTTCCCGTGGCCCTGTTTTTCGGGAAACCGGGAACGGGAAACGGGAAACGATTTAGTGTCCGGTGTGGTACGGATGTCCCTTGAGGATTGTAAACGCCCGATAGAGCTGCTCCAGCAGCACCACCCGCGCCAGCTCGTGCGCCAGCGTCATCTTGCCGAACGCCAGCGTCAGGTCGGCGGCGTGGCGCGCCGCGGCGGTGAAACCGTCCGCCGGACCGATGGCGAAGATGAGCTGCTGCGTCCCGCGGTCCTGCTGGTCGCTCAGGAACTCCGCAAACTCCTCCGAGGTGAACTGCCGCCCGCGCTGGTCGAGGATCACCAGCACCGGCCGCGTCCGCCCGCTCAGCTTCTCCAGCGCCTTGAGCAGCGCGTCTTCCGACCCCAGCTCCATCGCCTCGGTCGCGCAGTACCGCCCGATGCGGCGCATGTACTCCACCGTCAGCGCCGTGATGGCCGACTCCTTCGTCTTCCCGATCCAGGCGACGCGCAGCTTCACGTTCTACAAGTATCACACGAGGCCTAGAATGCCTGTGTGAATGAGCGCAAAGGAAGCGGGGGAAGCGGGATACGGAGCTGGGTGTAATATCGTTCGCCATGACCGAGGCCAAACCGCGCATCTACAGAGTCCAACTTCCGGTCCGCTACCTGGCACTCTGGGCAGCGATGCTTGGCTTTCTTACGCTTTGGGATTGGTTGATCCTGGGCCAAGAATACGTCGCCAAGAGTGCTCCCATCCGCGTGCTGTTTGTCCTGTTTGTCTTCATATTCGGGTGGCTTGGTCGACGTTACGTTGTCATGGTTCTTCCCGATCGTATTGAGTCCACTGCTTATACCGGAAAGACCGTATTCCGTGACGCCACGCTACGAATTCACGAACGCAGCATCGGTTTGCCTCTCCTGAGCGTCCGCGGAATGACACTTTCCAACTATGGCGGGTTCTTCGGCTACCTTTACGGGTCGATCTTCATTCCGGAAACCACGTCCGGATATGACGACCTGAAGCGCGAGCTGTTGGAAAGCCGCCCAGCACCTACTGACTTCGTCCTCGAAGATCAGTCCAACCCGTAGCGCTTGCGCTTCTCCAGCAGCGTCTTCCGGCTGATGCCGAGGATCGCCGCCGCCTGCGACTTCTTGCCGCGCGTGAACTCCAGCACCTCGGCGATGTACGCGCGCTCCAGCTCTTCCAGCGTCTGCTTCTTCGCCTTAGCGCCCGCCACATGTGCCGGCAGGTCTTCCACGCGTATCTCCGCGCCCGTGCCGTAGACCACCGCGCGTTCCAGGATATTCCGCAGCTCCCGGACGTTTCCGGGGAACGGGTAGTCCTCGAGCGCGCGCAGCGCCGCGCTGGAGAACGCCGGCCGCGCCTTGCGGTGGACCTCGGCGAGCTGCGCCAGCAGATGCTCCGCCAGCGGCGCCACGTCCTGCGGCCGCTCCCGCAGCGGCGCGATCCCCAGCGGCACCACGTTCAGCCGGTAATACAAATCCTCGCGGAACGTCCGCCGCGCCACCGCATGCTCCAGGTCGATGTTGGTGAGCGCGACCAGCCGCGCCTCCACCGCGACCGCCCGCGACCCGCCCAGCCGGTCGAACTTGCGCTCCTCGATCACGCGCAGCAGCTTCGCCTGCGCCGGCATGGAGAGCGCCGCGATCTCGTCCAGCACCAGCGTCCCGCGCCCCGCCAGCTCCAGCCGCCCGCGCTTCGCTTCCGTCGCGCCCGTGAACGCGCCCTTCTCGTACCCGAACAGCTCGCTCTCCACCAGCTCGTGCGGCAGGGAAGCGCAGTCGATCTTCACGAACGGCTCGCCCGCGCGCTCCGACAAAAAGTGGATCAGCTCCGCAAGCAGGTCTTTGCCCGTCCCGCTCTCCCCGCGGATCAGCACGGTCGCATCGGTCGGCGCGACCTTCTTCACCTGCTCCAGCAGCTTGATTGACTTGGGATCGCGCGCGACGAACAGCTTCTCGGAATCAAACGCCTGGAACGCAGAGGTCGCCGCGCTCGAAGGAGAGCTCGCGGAGCGGGATTGCGGCGCGCGCGGCATGGGCTCGTGTGGAGGCGGGCGACTCGCCCGCCAGAAGCGACGATTCTACGACGCTTTCCGGACC
>DATIBR010000143.1 GCA_035457425.1 Terriglobales bacterium | reverse complement strand
CCGGATGGCGCAGCGCGCAGGCCAGGCCTCCCGTGTTGCGCTCGAAGAACTCGTCCAGCGCTTGGCCGAGGGCGGAAAGCTCGGAAGCCGGGAGCGCGGCCTGCATCTGCTCGAACAGATGGCGCTCTTCCTTGCGCACGTGGTCGTGCAAGAGCTGGCGGAAGCGGAGCAGTTCGTCCGCGGCCAGCGCGTTCTTCCCGGAGCGGGCAAAGCTCGCGCGCATCTCGCCATGCTCGGCGAGCAGCTCGGCGACGAGGGCGCGCAGGCCCTCGACCTTCTGCGCCGCGGGGAAGACGAGCTCTTCCTCGGACTGGAAGTGCCAGCGGATCTCGCGCTCCCAGGCTGCGGCGACCTCGCGGTTCCAGTGCGCGAGGTCGAGATGGCCCGACTTGTGGGCGCGCTCGATGTAGACGCAGAGCGCGAGCGCGTCGTGGTGCTGCTGCGAGAGCGGGATCAAGGCCTGGTCGCGCTGCATCCCGCCATTATCGCGCAACGGAGTGAGGAGCTGCGCGAAACGTCGCGTCTTTCGTGCTATTCCCATCCTCCTTTGTGCCGCGAAGAACGCGCGGCGCAAAGGATGTCTTTTCTCGCTTCGCTCCCGGCTTTACTAAAAGCGCGCTGGCATCGAAAATAGTGGATTCGTCCCGCCGACGCGGGCCGACAGGAGCTGGCATGCCCACGACCGGTGAGATCATCCGCATGATGAACTACGTCGACGACCTCGGCACCACGATGCGCCGCATCAGCGCCAACATCCCCTTCATGGGCGACGAGGAAAAGAAGAAGCTCGCCGACTACATGCGCAAGCAGGAAGCGGAGCTGAAGGCGCTGATCGAGAAGCTCGAGAAGGGCCACTAACGAATGGCGGAGATCAAGACCGTTTCCGTCATCGGCGCGGGCATCATGGGCCGCGGCATCGCACACGCCGCCGCGCTGGGCGGGTTCCGCACCATCCTGGAAGACATCCTGCCCGCCTCGCTGCGCAAGGCGGAGAGCGAGATCCGCGCCAACCTCGACAAGGCAGTTGAACTGGGCAAGGTGTCGAAACCGGAGGCCGACGCGGCGTTCGCGCGCATCGAGTTTGCCGGCTCGGTGGAAGACGCGGCGCGCGCCGCCGACCTGGTGATCGAGGCCGTCCCCGAGGAGCTGGAGTCGAAGATCGAGATCTTCACGCTGCTCGACAAGATCTGCGCGCCCAAGACCATCCTGGCGTCGAACACTTCGTCGCTGTCGGTGACCGAGATCGCCAGCGTCACCTACCGCGCGAAGAGGTGCGTGGGCATGCACTTTTTCAATCCGGTGCACAAGATGAAGCTGCTGGAGATCGTGCGCGCGCTCGAGACCGACGACGAGACCATCGCGGCGGCGGTGGAAGTCGGCCGCAAGATGGGGAAAGAGACCGTCGTCATCCGCGAGGCGCCGGGGTTCATCACCAGCCGCATCAACGCCATGATCGGCAACGAGGCGTTTTACATGCTGCAAGAGGGCATCGCCTCGGCCGCCGACATCGATAAAGCCCTCAAACTTGGGCTGAACCACCCGATGGGCCCGTTCGAACTGGTGGACCTGGTCGGGCTCGACACCCGGCTCCACATCCTCGAGTACCTGCACAAGTCGCTAGGCGAGAAGTTCCGGCCGTGCCCGCTGCTGGTGCAGTACGTGAAAGCGGGGCGCCTGGGGCGCAAGTCCGGGCGCGGCGTGTACGACTACCCGGAGCAGGGCAAGACGGCGGAGAAGAGTCGCTAGCCGCCGGAGATTCCTAGCGTTTACTTCGACGCCATCCCATCCCGGGGTGTCTCGACCGCTTCGTCATTAGAATCATTCGATCAGGGGTGGCGTAACCCACGGCGAATCCGTTTCCGGTTCGCGGTGTCGGGTTGCCTGGGCCACCAGTCAGCCCCACTACTGGGCCAGCAAGCCCCCGGCGACAAAAATAATCCGTTCGGTCTTCCTGCTTCGAAACGCGCTTGGTTTCCTGCGAGGTTCCGATCTGGCATCGCGGACCGCCGATTCTTGCGCCGGCCCGCTCGCTCTCGGCGGAGGCGCGGTATACCCCAAGTAACAGTCTCGGGAGGTAGGTATGACACGCGCACTGGTCTTCCGGCTGGGGCTGCTGGTGTTCATCATCGCGCCCTTCGCCGCCACGCAGTCGCCCGACATCCTCGGTCCCCACAACGTGGACGGCCGGGGCTGCCAGTCTTGCCACATGCCACACAGCGGCGCGGCCAGCGACGCGGCGGCCGACCCAGCCAATGGCGCGCGCTGGCTGTGGGGCCGCGGCTTCATTGCGACTTCGTACACGCTCTACGATGGCAGCGTGCTGACGATGCCGAACAGCTACACACCCTCGGACCCGCTGTTCCACAGCGCCGCGTGTCTCTCGTGTCATGACGGCGCGGTCGCCGTCGCCGGCATGACGGGACGGACGGTGGAAGGAGGCGCAGGCGCCTCGACCTTTCTGGCCGCCGATGCTTCCAGCCTTGCCAACGACCACCCGGTGCACGTGCGCTACGAGTGCGACGGGGAACACTGGCCGTGTACGATCGACACCAACGGCCGCGTGCGGTTCAGCACCGCCGACCCGGGCACGGTGCACTTCAGCAATACCTATGGGCGGCCGATGCGGTTCTATGGCGCGCCGGACACCACGGGCGTGGCGTACGTGGAATGCTCCACTTGCCACAACCCCCACGCGGTCAATCGGGCGCGCTACCAGATCAACGGCGTCACGGTAATGAAGCCGACGCGCTTCTTTCTCCGCGGCTGGTACGAGCCGGACAATCCCGCCAGCAACTCGCTCCTGCAGTTCTGCCGCGCCTGCCACTACCAGCAGAGCAACGAGTACGTCGGGCAAGCCAGCCCCGCGAATTGATACCCGTAAGTGGCTGAATCGAAGGGCGGAACGCGCAACCGGGCCGCGCCTGCTGTAAGCCCCGGCGTGCCCGCCGGGCGTGCCGGAAAAAAGACCGTTACCTTCCTCTCTTTCTCCGGTCTAAGAAGGAACCGGGGGCAGGTACCGTCCGTATCTGTAGGCAGGCATGCGCGCGCTATTGGACATCTTCGGGCAGACGCTTCGCACCCTGTGGGCGCACAAGCTGCGCTCGTTCCTCACCATGTTCGGGATCGCGTGGGGAGTGTTCTCGCTGCTGCTGCTGGTGGGGCTGGGCGAGGGCTTCCGCACGGGCAACAAGAAGCAACTGGCGCAGATCGGGGAGAACATCATGTTCTTCTTCGGCGGGCGCATCCCGGCGGCGGAGGGCAGCCACACCGCGAGCCGGACCTACCAACCGACCTACCAGGACTACCTGACGATCAAGAACCATGCCAAGACGGTGGGCGAGATCTCGCCGGTGCTGAACCGGGGCGACATCAAGGTGATCTACGAGAGCGAGAGCACCAACGGCCAGGTGTTCGGAGTGACGGCGAACTATGACCGCATCCGCTACATGCCGATCGACAGCGGGCGCTGGATCAACGAAGCCGACGACGACGACCACCACTACGTGGTGGTGCTGGGCAATGAGCTGTACAAGAACCTGTTCAAGGGCGCGCCGGCGCTGGGGCAGACCATCCTGCTGAACGGGTATCGCTTCACCGTGATCGGGACAGTGAAGAAGATGCGAGGCGAGTCGAGCGCGACCGACATGCGCGCGTTCATCCCGTTCAACATCATGCGGGAGCACTTTCCGCTGAAGGACGCGGAGAAGCCGGACTCGATCACCTACCTCAACTTCCAGCCGAAGGACGTGAACGATCACGCGGCGGCGCGGCGCGAAGTGCGCGTGCTGGTGGGGCAGAACCACGGCGGGGGCATCGACCCCGACGAAGACGACTACTGGTTCGACTGGGACACGGCCGACAGCGTGGAGACGATCGGGAAGATCTTCGACGCGATGAACAAGTTCCTGGGGAGCGTGGGGCTGATCACGCTGGTGCTGGGGGCGATCGGCGTGATCAACATCATGCTGGTGGCGGTGACGGAGCGGACGAAGGAGATCGGGCTGCGCAAGGCGCTGGGGGCGACGAACCGCAGCATCCTGACGCAGTTCTTCATCGAGGGCGCGTTCCTGACGACCTTGAGCGGAGGGATCGGGATCTTCCTGGCGTGGGCGATCATGGCCGCGCTGGGGACGCTGCCGGCGCCTCCGGGATTCGATCCGCCGACACTGGTGCCGTCCTCGGCGGCGCTGGCGCTGATCTCGCTGTCGGTCGCCGGCGTGGTCGCCGGGCTGTATCCGGCGCGGAAGGCCGCGCTGCTGACGCCGGTCGAGGCACTGCGACAGGAGTAGGAGGAAGCCATGCTGCGCGATCTGCTCACCGAATCCATCGACGCGATGAAGTTCAACCGGCGGCGCACCGCGCTGACCATGCTGGGAATGGCGTGGGGCATCGCGACGGTGGTGCTGCTGCTGGCCTACGGGTCGGGATTCGAGCGCGCGATCGAGGCCATCTTCTCGAACTTTGGGACGAAGCTGATCGGGGTGTTCCCGGGGCGGACGTCGCTGCAGGCAGGCGGGGCGAAGGCGGGGCAGCAGATCCGCTTCAAGATGGAAGACATCGACCGGCTGCGGACGAACGTGGCGCTGATCAAGCGGATCTCGCCGGCGTACTGGAAGCAGGGGAAGATCGCGCGCGATTCGCGCAACTATGAATGGTCGGTGGCGGCGGTGGGGCCGCCGTTCCAGCAGATCCGGAACTTCACGGTGGATTCCGGGCGCTTCTTCAACCAGGAAGAGGTGAACCAGCGGGCGCGCGTGGTGGTGCTGGGGTCGGACGCGAAGACCAAGCTGTTCAGCGGCGTGTATCCGCTGGGCGAGTCCGTGCGCATCGACGGGCTGAGCTTCGAGGTGGTCGGCGTGATGAAGCCGAAGATGCAGGAAGGGAACAACGACGACATCAACACGCAGGTGTACATCCCGTACACGACGATGAGCGACCTGCGGAACACGGAGTACGTGGACGGGATCTGGATCGACTACGAAGGCATGGAGTACGAGAAGGTGGAGACGCAGATCCGGACCGTGCTGGGGCAGGCGCACAGCTTCAATCCGACGGACAAGCGCGCCATCTTCGTGGCCAACATCCTGAAGGACCTGACGCAGTTCCACATCATCACGGCGGGGTTGAAGATCCTGCTGGCGTTCATCGGGACGCTGACGCTGGGGATCGGCGGGGTGGGGCTGATGAACATCATGCTGGTGTCGGTGCAGCAGCGGACGCGGGAGATCGGGACGCTGAAAGCGCTGGGCGCGCGGCGGCGGTCCATCCTGGTGCAGTTCCTGGCGGAGGCGCTCACCATCACGGCGCTGGGCGGCGTGCTGGGCATCCTGCTGGCGTACCTGGTTTCGTTCGGCGTGGGGACGCTGACGCTGTACAGCGCGATCGCGAAGAACGCGGAGGCGGGCGACATCCGGCTGCTGATCTCGCCGATGTCGCTGGTGGTCTCGACCATCATCCTGGGGTTGGTGGGGATCGTGAGCGGGATGCTGCCGGCGATCAAGGCCGCGCGGCTGGACCCGATCGAAGCGCTGCGCTACGAGTAGTTCCGAGTCTCGAGTCGCGAGTTGCGAGCGGCCGATCCTGACTCGGGACTCGGGACTCAGAGCCCGGTACCTTTCCTGCTAAAGTAGAAGCTCCGCCAAACATGCGCACGCTCTGGGACATTCTCGCGCAGACCTTCCGCACGCTGTGGGCGCACAAGCTGCGCTCCTTCCTGACCATGTTCGGGATCGCGTGGGGTGTGGGATCGCTGCTGCTGCTGGTGGGGGTGGGAGAAGGGTTCCGCAGCGGGAACAAGCGGGAGCTCGCCGAGATCGGCGAGAACATCATGTTCATGTTCAACGGGCGCATCCCGGCGGTGCAGGGGCAGGCGACGGGCATGCGGCGCTACTGGATCACCTCCGAGGACGCGATGGAGATCGGGCGGCAGCCGCACGTGAAGTACGCGTCGCCGGTGCTGGTGCGGCAGGACATCCGGGTGGTGAGCGAGACGCAGAACTCGAACGGCCAGGTGGCGGGCGTGCTGCCGGTGTTCAAGCAGATCCGCTTCCTGCCGCTGGCGAAAGGGCGGTGGCTGAACGAGCTCGACGAGGAGCAGCGGCGGCAGGTCACCGTCATCGGCTGGGAGATGAAGAAGAACCTGTTCCCGGACGACCCGAACCCGATCGGGAAGTTCCTGCTCATCGGCGGGCTGCGGTTCGAGGTGATCGGGTTCATCTCGAACTTCACCAAGGACGAAGGGAACTCGTCGAGCGTGCGGTGCTTCATCCCGTTCTCGACCATGGCGACGTACTTCCCGGTGAAGGACGCGACCAACGCGCCGGGGGCGATCTCGTTCGTGAACTACACGCCGACGCGGGCGGAGGACCACGAGCAGGCGCGGCAGGAAGCGCGCACCGTGGTGGCGCGCAACCACGGCTTCGACCCCAAGAATGAAGACGCGTTCGAGGACTGGGACACGGTGAAGAGCCAGGAGATGGTGGGGAAGATCTTCGACGCGATGAACATGTTCCTGGGGAGCGTGGGGCTGGTGACGCTGGCGCTGGGAGCGATCGGCATCATCAACATCATGCTGGTGTCGGTGGCGGAGCGGACGAAAGAGATCGGATTGCGCAAGGCGCTGGGGGCGACGAACCGGAACATCATGACGCAGTTCCTGCTGGAGGGCGTGATCCTGACGATCGTGTCGGGCGGGGTGGGCATGGGAGCGGCCGCCGGGCTGATGGCGGCGCTGAGCAAGCTGCCGTCGCCGCCTGGGTTCGACCCGCCGACGCTGGTGGCGTCAAGCGCGACGCTGGCCATCGCATCGCTGTCGCTGGCGGGGATCGTGGCGGGCGTCTACCCGGCGCGCAAAGCCGCGGCGCTGCCGCCGGTGGAAGCGCTGAGGCACGAAGCATGATGCGCGACCTGCTCCGGGAAGCCTACGGCGCGATGCAGCACGACCGCCGGCGCGCCACGCTCACGATGCTGGGGATGGCGTGGGGCATCGCGACCGTGATCCTGCTGCTGGCCTATGGCGCGGGGTTCGGCGTCGCCATCACCAACATCTTCGAATCGTTCGGATCGAAGGTGCTGGGCGTGTTCCCGGGACGCACCTCGAAGCAGGCCGGCGGCGCGAAGGCCGGCGTGCAGGTGCGTTTCACCTACGACGACATCGACCGGCTGGTGAACGCGGTGCCGATGATCAAGCACGTGTCGCCCGAGGTGGGGAAGCGCGCGAACGTGGCCTACGAGAACCGCAGCTATCCGCTGCCGGTCTCGGGGGTCAACACCGGGATGATCGACATCCGGAAGCTGCGGCCGGAGATGGGGCGGTTCTTCAACGAAGAGGATTACATCCAGCGCGGGCGGGTGGCGGTGATCGGGTCGGAGGCTAAGACCAAGCTGTTCAGCGGGAAGTACGCGGTGGGCGAGTACATCCGGCTGGACGGGTTGAGCTTCCAGGTGATCGGCGTGCTGGAGCCGAAGATGCAGGAGGGCGACGACAACATCAACCGGGTCATCTACGTGCCCTTCACCTCAATGGGCGACCTGGACAACACGCAGTATCTCGACGGGATCTGGCTGGACTACGAAGGGCTCGACTACCAGAAGGTGGAGCACATGGTGCGCGCGACGCTGGGGCAGGCGCACAACTTCCGCGAAGACGACCGGCGCGCGGTGTTCGTGTTCAACTCGCTGGAGCGGCTGTCGCAGTTCCGCGTGATCACGATGGGGCTGCAGGTCCTGCTGGCGTTCATCGGGACGCTGACGCTGGGGATCGGCGGCGTGGGCCTGATGAACATCATGCTGGTGTCGGTGCAGCAGCGGACGCGGGAGATCGGGACGCTGAAGGCGCTGGGCGCGCGGCGGCGGTCGATCCTGCTGCAGTTCCTGGCGGAAGCGCTGGCCATCAGCTTTGCCGGCGGGCTGGCGGGGATCGTGCTGGCGTACATAGTGTCGCTGGGCGTGGGGCGGCTGACGCTGTATTCCGCGCTGGCGAAGAACGCGGAGGCGGGCGACATCCGGCTGATCATCGACCCGGCCAACCTGATGGTCGCGACCGGGATCCTGATCTTCGTGGGGATCGTGAGCGGGATGCTGCCGGCCATCAAGGCCGCGCGCCTGAGCCCGATCGAGGCGCTGCGGTACGAGTAGTTGCGAGTTGCGAGTTGTGAGTTGCGAGTTGTGAGTGGCCGGGCCCGCTCCGTGCGTTTGACGTTTACAATCCCCTTCGTGACTCGCCTCGAGAAGGTCCGCGCACAACTGGCGCTGTACGAGCATCCGTTGCTGGTGTTCGACGCGCAGGAAGCCGGCGAGGGCGTGGAACTGCTCATCCGCTTCAAGGACCCCAGCGTGAAGGTGCACACGTACACCGCGACGCTGCATCCGCGGGACCTCGATCACCCCAACTTCGAGTGGGTCTTCCAGCGGATGCTGTATGACTGCCTGCACGACTACTTCGTC
The DNA here is from genome assembly GCA_035457425.1 of Terriglobales bacterium. Taxonomy (NCBI): domain Bacteria; kingdom Pseudomonadati; phylum Acidobacteriota; class Terriglobia; order Terriglobales; species Terriglobales bacterium. The sequence goes on along the minus strand of DATIBR010000143.1, from coordinate 25,078 downwards.
GAGATGTTCCTCCGCACACCCCAGGACCACCAGGAGCGGCAGCGCCGTGAGCGCACCGGCGGCTAGAGTGGCGGCACTGAGAGAGCTCATCGTGGAGCGCATCCGGCAGCATGGGCCGATGCCGTTTTCCGAGTACATGGAGCTGTGCCTCTATCACCCGGAGTGGGGCTACTACGCGCGGCCGCAGGAGAAGTTCGGCAAGGCCGGCGACTTCTACACCAGCTCCGACGTGCACGCGGTGTTCGGGCGGTTGCAGGCGCGGCAGTTCGAGGAGATGTGGCGCGCGCTGGGCGAGCCGGCGCGGCTGGAGCTGATCGAACTGGGGCCGGGGCGCGGGCTGTTCGCGCGCGACGTGCTGGACTGGTCGCAGAAGAAGTTTCCCAAGTTTTTCGAGGCGCTGCATTACGTGCTGGTCGAGCGCTCGGCGGGATTGCGGCAGCGGCTGTTCGACACGCTGCAATCGCATGTGAAATCGGGCAAGGCGGAGGTGGCGGAGAAGCTGCCGCAGGCCCGCGAGCACGCCATCGTCTTTGCGAACGAGTTCTTCGACGCGTTGCCGGTTGAGATCATCGACCATCGCGGGCTGGTGTGCGTCGGAGAGCGGGAAGGGAGGTTCGTGGAGACGTTCGCGCCGATTGATGAGGCTTACCAGGAGGTCCTGGCGGAATACAGCGTGCGGCCGCAAGCCGGCGAGCGTGTGGAGCGCTGCCTGCAAGCAATGGATCAGATCTTCTTTGCAGGTGAGGCGATGAAGCGCGGGTTCGCGGTTGTGATCGACTACGGATACACACAGGCAGAGCAGATCGCGGGGCGGCACCTCGACACGCTGATGTGCTACCGGGAGCACAAGGCGAGCGAGGACCCCTACGAAGCTCCGGGGGAGCAGGACATCACCGCGCACGTGAACTTCACCGCGCTGGAAGGGTGGGCCGAGAAGGCCTTTCTCTACAAGCTCGGGTTCGTGACGCAGTCGCAGTTCCTGCTGGGCATCGGAGAAGAGACGCAGTTCGCCGACGCGTTCGAAGGGTGCTCCGTTCCGCAGGAGCATGCCAAGGTCGCGCTCCAGCTCAAGCACCTAGTGACGCCGGCGGGGATGGGCGAGACGTTTCACGTGATGGTGTTGGGGAAGGGCGTGGAGCAAGCGCCGCGGTTGAGTGGGTTGGAGTTCAGCAGCAAGCGATAAGCGATAAGCGATAAGCGAAACCAAAGTGCTTCGTCGCTGCTCGCGCGGCTGGAGAAAGCGCCGCGCTAGCGACGCTCCTCAGCATGACCCCTCAAAGATATCGGAGCGGGAAAGAAAAGGGCCGGCGCGAGCCGGCCCAGCTTATTGCTTATCGCTTATTGCTGCTTCTAGTCGCCGTCGCGCTCGCGGTCCTTGTTCTGCGAGTAAGGGGCCTGGAGGTACTTGCGGGCCTCGTCGAGCGCGCCCTGGGTGTTGTCGTTGGTCTGGATGGCCTGGCGGTACTCGTTGGTGGCGCGCTCGCGCTGGCCGGTGATATCGAAGATCTTGCCGAGCTGGATGTGGCTCCAGACCTCGGTCCAGCGCGGGTCGCCGTCGCCGTTGAGCGCCTCGCGGTACTCGTTCGCGGCGGACTGGTAGTTCTTCTGGAGGAAGAAGACCTCGGCGATCCGATAGTGGGCGAGCGAGCTGCTCTTGTTGGAGTCGAGCGCCTTCTGGAACTCCTTGAGCGCCTCGGTGAGGTCGCCCTCGCGCACGAGCTGCTGTCCGCGCAGGATGGAGGCGCGCACCTTGAGCTCGGGCGAGTTCTTCAGCACGCGGCTGTAGGGGTCGATGACGATGCGGCGCGGCTTGCCGAAGGTCTCGATGATGTAGGGCGACTCGGTGCCGGAGACGGTGATGCGCTTCATCTCGGTCTTGCCGTCGGTATCGACGCGGACCTCGAGCGGCATGGAGAACAGGTCGAGGTCCTGCGAGATCTGGCCGGAGACGCGGAAGCCTTTGTTCCCGCCGAGGCGGTAGATGGTGTACTTGTTGCGGAACTCAGGGGCACCGGTGGAATCGAGCCACTGGGTGAAGAACGCGGTGAGCTTCTGGCCGGAGAGCGATTCGGCGAGCGTGCGGAAGTCGGCGGCGCTGGCGCTCTTGCCGGCGTACTGCTGGGCGAAGGCGCGCATGGTACGGTCGAAGGGCACGTCGCCCAGCACCCAGCGCAGCATGTGCAGGATCATGCCGCCCTTGTCGGAGACCAGCGACTGGAACTCGGGCGAGAAGTTGTCGAGGCGCGAGACCTGGGAGAGCGGCGTGGTGTCGTAGGCGAGCGCGCCGACGGCCATGTCCTTGGCGGCTTCTTCCAGGCCGGACTGCCCGGCGGCGAACTCGACGTAGCGCATCTCGCTATAGCGCGCGAAGCCGTCGGAGAGCCACATGTCGGCCTTCGAGGCCGGGCTGACCGAGACGCCCCACCACTGGTGCGAGATCACGTTGGCGAGCAGGCGGTAGTTGGTCTTGGGGCTGACGGCGAAACCGGTAATGGCGGCGAGTTCGGGCGCCCACGCGGTCGGGACGGTGTCGGTGGGCAGCTCGACCAGGTTCAGCGTGCGCGAGGGCGCGGGGCCGTAAAGCGAGGCGAAGTATTCCAGCTCGCGCGCGGCGGTGTCGGCGTAGGCGGGGCCTTCGGCCTTGTGGTTGGGCTTGAAGAAGACGTTGACGGTCATGCCGCCGGAGACGCCCTTGAAGGTCTCGTATTCCCCCGCGAGGATGGTGCCGGGGAAGCTGGGCTTGTCCCAGACGAAGGAGTGCGTGACCTTGCCCGCCCCGGCGGCTTTGGGACCGGCGGGAGCGGCGGCGCGCGCGGCGGTCGCGCCTGAGCCGATGACCTTCATGCCGGTGGGCGCGGTGACGTTGATGGTGGCGGTAAAGCGGTCGATGCCATAGTTGACGAGCGGGAACCAGCGGCCGGCGTAGAGCAGATAGGTGGAATCGGTGGCGATGTGCGCGAGCTGCAGGCCTTCGACCGGCGAGTCGTCGGCGTCGGAGATCATGCCTTCGTATTCGAAGGTGAGCGTGGAGGACTGGCCCTTGTTGAGGCCGGAGGGCAGCGGCACGCGGACGGTGGAGTCCTGGGTGACGCGCTCGGGCTGGAGCGGCTTGCCGGCGGCGTCGGTGACCTTGCTGACACGCATGGCGTTGTGCAGCTCGAAGACCGCGGTGTTGATGTCGTCGGTGGCGGTGAACTCGACCTTCGCCTTGGCGGTGAGGCGGTGGGTCTGCGGGATGAGGTCGACGTCAATGGTGTAGTTAGTGACCTCAAGGCGCGCCTTCTCGGCGGCAAACCCGGGCAGGGCGAACAGCACCGCGAGGAAGAGAAGACCGGCACGTCGCAGGGGCCGATGTGCGAGCGTCATGTTGAGAAATGCTCCAGAATTGCTGCGGACTTTAAGATTGGATGAGTACCGGGGCCGAATGGGTGCTTTCAGAGTACCTGACTGCCGGATAGAGACGGCCTTCTGGCCGTCTCCGAGACGCCCAAAAGGGCGTCTCTACCATTGATCTTTACCATCCCAGGGTCCGGACCACCGCTTCGGCGGCGCGCTCGGCCGCCGGCAGGCTGTTCGAGCCCGCCAACAGGCGCTGCCGGACTTCCTGGAGGTCTTGCACCATTCTCTCACGCGCGGGGCCGTCTTCCAGCAGGGGCCTCAGCTCCCGGGCGACGTTTTCCGGGGTGAAGTCGTGCTGGAGCAGCTCGGGGACGGCTTTGCGTCCGAGGATGAGGTTCGGCATCCCGACGAACGGTACCTTCAAGAGACCACGCCCGAGGCGCCAGGTGAGCGGCGAGACGCGGTAGACGATGACGAAGGGCGTCCCGGCGAGCGCGGCCTGGACGGTGGCGGTGCCGGAGGCGACGACGGCGGCGCGGGAAAACTTGAGAAAGCTAGCGGCGTCACTGACGAGGTGGTACGCGGCGCGGGAAGGCCCCCTTGCAGGTTCCCGGATGTCGAAGCTCTCCTGAAACAGGTCGGGCGGCACGCCGGGTGCCTTGACAACTGCCAACTCGCATTCCGGGTAGAAGTTGCTGGCACCCACGAACATCGTTCCGAAGTTAGCTTTTATCTCCTTGGACCGACTGCCGGGAAGTAGTGAGATCCAATCCTTCCGTGCATCGAGGCGAAAGACTTCCGTGAATTCTTCCCGGGTGCGTGTCGTAGGCTGCTCCTCCGCCAGCGGGTGGCCGACGAATTCGGCGTCCACGCCGCGCTCGCGGTACCACCTCTCCTCGAACGGGAAGATGACGAGCGCCTTTCTGATCCACTTGTGGAAGCGCGCGATGCGCTTTTCGCGCCACGCCCAGAGCTGCGGAACCACGTAATAGATGACGGGCACGCCGCGCGCGTGCAGCTCCTTCGCGACCTTGAAGTTGAACGCGGGCGAGTCGATGACGATGGCGGCGTCGGGCTTGCGCCGGTCGGCCTCGCGGATGAGCTTGCGGAACTCGCCGTAGAGCTTGGGCAGGTGCGAGACGATCTCGGTGATGCCGACGACTGAGAGGTGGCGTGACTCGACCACGACGTCGCAGCCGGCCTGCTTCATCGCTTCGCCGCCGACGCCGAAGAACTCGATGTCCGGCATACGCTTCTGCAGTGCGCGCATCAGGCCGACGGCATAGAGCTCGCCCGAGGCCTCGCCGGCGGAGATGAGGATTCTTTTCAAGCGGTCAGTATATGGTGCCGCCCCTAAAGGGGCTGCCGGGCTGTCCTAATCTCCTGCTAACGAATGCCGCCCTTCGGGCTGTCCTAATCTTCTGCTTCGGCCGACGCTGCGCGCTCGACGGCGAGCGCGCTACAACTCCGTTGGGGATGTCATTCGCTGTGGGCGGGCGCCCGGACGGTGTCGCGGTCGATGCCGAGGTAGGGGTTGTAGAGGTAGCGCTCGCGCGTGTCGAACAGGCCGAAGTGGCGCTTGAGGATGAAGATGGGGTCGAAGAACCAGGCGCCCTGCGGCAGTTGCTTGTCGTCGTTGTCCACCCAGCCCCAGGGACCGTGCGCGGAGTTGGGACGGCCGTAGGCGCCGAGGAAGGCGTCGCCGATGGGTCCGAGTTCGCACGCGGGCCGCTGCGCGCCTTCCACCTTGCAGAAGCTGTCGCCGAAATCGAACGTGGTGCCGAAGGTGGTGTTGGGCTCGGTGGCTTTCTTCGCCTGCACCCAGATGGTCTTGGGCAAGGAAACAAGCTCGTAGGTGGATTCGGTCGCGCCCTTGGCCTGGGAGAACTCCACCGCCTTCCCGTAGCGCAGAACGACGATGGGGTTGTCGGGCTCGGAGACCTCGCTGGTCAGCGGGTGGATGCCGTGCTTCTGCGATTCGACGTAGAGGATGGGGCGACCCTCCTCGGTGAGCAGCGGGATGGGCTCCTGCGAGTTGGTGAGCCGGAGGCCGGCGGCGTCGTCGGCGATGGAGCGCAGCAGGTGATTGTGCGCGACGGTCTCGAGCGCGACGACGCGCGGCCCGCCTTGCGCCCACTTGTCCACGATGACGAGGGCGCCCTCGAGGTCGTTCTCGTGGTTGAACTCGACCTCCTCGCGCGTCTTCTGACCCATGATCTGCTTGTACTGTTCCTGGATGGTGTCGAGCACGCCGGAGTAGGAGGGCTCGACCACGGACCAGTCGCGCGGGTGGAAGAGCGCGTAGTGGATGAAGTAATGGTCCTCGCTCTCGATGACGGAGTAATAGACGTAGCACCAGAGCTTGAACTGCGGGTCGGCGGCGTGTTCCCAGTTGTTGTTGCCGACCCAGTCCTTGTCGAAGTCGAAGGAGGTGGGCCAGTCGAAGCGGTGCTGGTCGGCGTTGCCGGCCATGCGGTGATGCAGCACGGGAGCAAAGCGCTCGGCGACGGCGCGCATCTCGGCCTCGCGGGCGGAGAGCTGCGCAGGAAGTGGCTTGGCGGCGGGAGCCGCGGGCTTCGCGGGCTCGGGAGCAACGGGCGCGGGAGCGTCGCTGTAGTCGCGAATCTTCTTTTCCGCAGGCTTCTGCTCGGCCTGCGGCTGCGCCGCGGGCGCAGGGTCAGCGACGGGCGCGGGCGCGTCGGGGTCGTTGTATTCCTTGATGGTCCCGGGAGCCTGAGCGGCGAGCGCGCCGGAGAGCGCGAAGATAAAGGCCAGAGTGGCGAGTCGCGGCATGGGCGCGGAGGCCCGCGCTAGTCGTCGGCGCTGACGGAGACATCCGGCCGCGCGACCGGCGGAGGCACTTCCTGGTCCTTGTACTGGAGCTGGTAGAGCTTCCAGTATATACCGCGCTGCGCGAGCAGCTGCTGGTGCGAGCCGACCTCGCGCACCTTGCCCTTGTGCATCACGATGATCTTGTCGGCGCGCTGGATGGTGGAGAGGCGGTGCGCGACGATGACCGAGGTGCGTCCCTCGACCATGCGGGAGAGCGCGTCGCGCACGCGGAACTCGGTCTCGGTGTCGACCGAGGAGGTGGCCTCGTCGAGCACCAGGATGCTGGGGTCGTGGGCGAGGGCGCGCGCGAAGCTGATGAGCTGCTTCTGCCCGGTCGAGAGGTTGGAGCCGCGCTCGCGCATCTGCTCCTGGAATCCGGCGGGAAGCGTGCGGATGAAGTCGGCGACGTTGACTTCTTCGGCGGCGCGCGCGATGCGCTCGTCGGTGATCCACTCGGAGCCGAGCCGGATGTTCTGCGCGATGGTGCCGGTGAACAGGAACGGGTCCTGCAGCACGACGCCGAAGCGGCGGCGGAGCGCGGAGAGGTCGAGCTCGCGGACGTCGACGCCATCGAGCTTCACCGCGCCCTGCTGGACGTCGTAGAAGCGCAGCAGCAGGGAGATGATGGTGGTCTTGCCGGCGCCGGTGTGTCCGACGATGGCGACGGTCTCGCCCGGCTCGATGGCAAAGCTCACGTCGCGCAGGACCCAGTCGGGCTCGCCGGTCTCCTTGTTCGTGCCGTAGGCGAACCACACGTTCTCGAAGGTGATGCGGCCGGGCCCTTCGGGCTGCCTGGGCTGCGCAGGCGAGACGATCGCCGCCGGCGTGTCGAGCAGCTTGAAGATGCGCTCGCTCGAGGCCATGGCGGATTGCAGGATGTTGTACTTCTCGCTCAGGTCCTGGATGGGGCGGAAGAAGCGCTGGGCGTACTGCATGAAGCCGACGAGGATGCCGATGCCGACGGCGCCGGTGAAGGTCTGCAAGCCGCCGAACCAGATGACGCTGGCGATGGCGGTGGCGGAGAGGATTTCGACCACGGGGTAGTAGATGGCGTGGGCGAGGATGGCGTCCTTGAAAGCGTCCATGTGCTGGCGGTTGACCTGCTCGAACTCGCGGTAGGAGCGGTCTTCGCGGTTGAACAGCTGGAGGACGACGATGCCGGAGACGTGCTCCTGGAGGTAGGCGTTGATGCGGGCGATGGCGGTGCGGATGCGGCGGTAGCTGTCGCGCACGAACTTGCGGAAGATCAAAGTGGCGACAAAGATGAGCGGCAGCACGGAGAAGGCGATGAGCGCCAGCCGCCAGTCGATGAAGAGCATGATGGCGACGATGCCGATAAGCACGAAGATGTCTTCAAAGATGGAGACGACGCCGGCAGTGAACATCTCGTTGAGGGCGTCGACGTCGGAGGTGACGCGGGTGACCAGGCGGCCGACGGGATTGCGGTCGTAGAAGCCGACGTGCATGCGCTGCAGGTGGCGGTAGATCTGGCTGCGGAGGTCGAACATCGCCATCTGGCCGACCCACTGCATGTAGTAGGTCTGGAGATATTCCAGGACGAAGCTGAGCGCGAGCAGCCCGACGTAGACGCCGGCGATCTGGGCGACTCCGACCAGCGGCTCGGAGCTGAGGAGATCGGTGATGCGGGTGAAGATCCAGCGATAGCCGGCGCCCTGGCCGAGACGGCCGCCGAGGTAGCGGTCGACGGCGATCATGGTGAGGACGGGACCGAGGACGTCGGCCGCGGCCTTGATGACGATGGAGCCGAGCGCCAGGGCGACCTGCCAGCGATAAGGCCGCAGGTAGCCGAGCAGGCGCTTCATCAGCCGCGCGTCGTAGGCTTTTCCGAGGACTTCTTCGTCGTGGTGGGATTCGGCCATGCGCTGGGTAACATTCTACAGACGCGCGCGGATGGCGTTGGGATGCGAAAAAGGTTGAACCGCGAGGACCTATGGTCCCACCGTGACGCTCTTGCAGTCATTGAGCACGGCGCCCTTGATCTGCTGCATCTTCAGTTTCTCGGCGCTATGGAACCACGATTCCAGGGGTTTCAACTGTTTGATCGGCCCAAAGGCGTAGTTGCGGTGCACGAAGCCACCGGCGCCAAGTTGCCGGTTGTTCTTCGTTGAGACGCCGGTGACGACGCGCGTACGCAGGATCTGGTGGCCTTCGCTGCGGGGAACATCCACATCGAGGCCGTCCATGTCGCCCTGATACGTGAGTGCGTCTGGTTGCTCGCCGTTCTGCGCATTTACCAGTTGCGGATCCGCCAGAATCGCTTGCAGCCGCTGGACGCTTTCGTCCGGTAGTTTGCCCTGGTAAGCCTTGCCCTCGATCTTGCTTCCGCTCACCTGGCTCGTCTTTTCGTAACGAAAGGTGCCGTCCTCGGTGACGAGGATGCACTTGCGCTCGGCGCGCATCGAGAACGAATTGAGGTCATCCGTGGTGTGGTTCTGCCTCAGCCACACGACCCAGCTCATCGCGGGCCGCTGAATCGCCGGAACGCCGGCGGCCACTGTGACCGGTCGCTTGATGACGGCGGGCGGGGGGATGCAGTCGTTGGCGTCGCTATCGGCGAGGCGGGCCTTCGGCACCTTGCGCAGATCACCGAGGAAATCCTGCAGGGCTTCCACCTGGTCCTTCGCCGGCTTGCGATCCGGACTGCGGAACCGCAGGTCCTGCCAGCCGTTGTCGCGCGCGATCGTGACCTGCATGTGGTCGAAGCTTGCCGCTTCGATGTTCGGCATCTCGATCTGCGCCTGGGAGAGCGAGACCATCGCCGGGTCGTTGAGCGCCTTGCGCAGAGTGGCTAGAGCGTCGCTCAACAGCAGACCCTCGAAGACGCGCTTCTGGTGCGTCTCTTCCAAGCGATAGCTGCCGTCGGCGCGCACCAGGGCGCACACGCTCTCATAGGGCGTGGTGCGCTGCAGTCGGACGACATACAGCTTGGCGAGGGTGCTCTCTTGCGCGAAAGCCGCAGGGAAGGCGAGAAGAAGAAGGGAAAGTACGAATAAGCGCTTCATGATGCGCGGATTTAAGCACAGCCCCGCTGCGGTGTGCAGGCAAAGTGTTTCTTGTTCTGTTTTCGGAACAGTGCCGTGGCTAGACTAACCGGCGCAGGACGAGCGCGGAGTTCTTGGAGCCGAAGGCGATGCAGTTGCACACCGCGTGCTCGATGGCGTGCTTGCGGCCCGGGGCGGGGACGTAGTCGAGGTCGCACTCCGGGTCGGGCTGGTCGAGGTTGAGGGTGGGCGGGAGCTGCTCGTGGCGCATCGCGACCAGGGTGGCGGCGACGCCGGCGGCGCCGCATGCGCCCTGGGGGTGGCCGATCTGTGACTTAAGCGCGGACATCGGCGTCTGGGCGGCGCGCGAATTCAGCACCAGCTTGAGCGCGCGCGTCTCGATGCGGTCGTTGAGCTGCGTCGAGGTGCCGTGGAGGTTCACGTAGTCCACCTGTTCCCGGGCGATGCCGGCGTCGGCGAGGGCAAGCGCGATGGCGCGGGCGGGCTCTTCGCCGCACTCCTCCAGGCGGACGCGGTGGAAGGCCTCGCAGGTGGAGCCGTAGCCGGCGATCTCGGCGAGGATGCGCGCGCCGCGGGCGCGGGCGCGGTCGTACTCTTCGAGCAGGAACATCCAGGCGCCCTCGGCGACGACGAAGCCGTCGCGGTCGGCGGAGAAGGGCCGCGAGGCGCGCTCCGGGGCGTGGTTCCAGCTCGGCGTCATGATGCGCATGAGCGTGAAGCCCTTCATGATGCCGGGGGCGATGGGGGCGTCGACGCCGCCGGCGAGCATCGCCGGGATGCGGCCGTGGCGGATCTGGTCGAGGGCGTAGCCGAGCGCGTCGGTCGAGGAGGTGCAGCCGGTCGTCACTACGTGGCTGGGCCCGCGGAAGCCGAAGCGCATGCTGACTTCCGAGGAGAGCGTTCCCATGGTGCCGCTGGGGATGGAGAAGAGCGAGACCTTCTTGATCTGGCCGGTAAGCCAGAGCCGGTACTGTTCCTCGCTGAACTCCTGCGCGCCGCCGCCCGAGCCGAGCACGACGCCGATGGCGCGCTTGTCGTCGAGCGAGAGCGCCTCGTGCTCGACGCCGGCTTCGCGGAGCGCTTCGGTGGCGGCGGCGATGGCCATCGGGACGACGCGGGAGACGTGCTTGCGCTCGCGCGCGTCGTAGAACCGCGATTCGTCGAAGTCGACCTCGCCGGCGATCTGGACGGGCAGGTCGCTGGGGTCGAAGCGCGTAACGCGGCGGACGCCGGAGGCGCCGCCGAGCAGCGCGCGGCAGAAGGCCTCGTTGCCCACGCCGTTCGGCGAGAGAGAGCCCATCCCGGTGATGACGACGCGGCGGGGCATGAGAGGAGGCGGTCATTCTATTCGATGCGCGAGCCGGCAGCCGGTAACGCGCCGGTACAATGATTCGATGGCCCTGGGCCTTTACATCTCGGTGCCGTTCTGCCGGACGAAGTGCTCGTTCTGCAATTTCGCGTCGGACGTGTTCTCGGCGGCGCGGTTCGATGAGTACGTGGGACGGGTCTGCGCGGATATCGCGCGCGCCGAGCAGATGGCCACCGATGCGGGCGGAGAGTTCCAGCGCGCCGTGGATTCGGTGTATCTCGGCGGCGGGACGCCGTCGGTGCTCGCGCCGGAGCAGTTACGGCGGATGTTCGAGGCGGTGCGTCGGGTGTTCGAGGTCGCGACGAATGCGGAGATCACCGTGGAGGTCGCGCCAGGGACGCTGAGCGAGCCGCTGCTGGCGACGCTGCGCGAGTGCGGCGTGAACCGCGTGAGCCTGGGCGTGCAGTCGTTCGTCGATGAGGAAGCGCGCGCGGTCGGGCGGCTGCACACGCGCGCCATCGCGCTCGCCGACATCGCGCGGCTGCGCGCGGCCGGCATCGAGAACCTCTCGCTCGACCTCATCGCCGGGCTGCCGCACCAGACGCCGGATTCGTGGGAGCAGTCGCTGGCTGAGACCATCGCGACCGGCGTGCCGCACGCGAGCGTGTACATGCTGGAAGTCGACGACGACTCGCGGCTGGGCCGGGAACTGATCGCCGGCGGCGCGCGCTACCACGCGCATCACGTCCCGGACGAGGAGACGACCGCCGCGCTTTACGAGCTGGCGCTCGAGCGGCTGAACGCCGCGGGGATCGCGCAGTACGAGATCTCGAACTTCGCGCGCGCCGGCAGCGAGTCGCGGCACAACCTGAAGTACTGGACCAGGCAGCCGTACCTGGGGTTCGGGGTGGACGCGCACTCGATGTTGTGTGCGCGCGAGGGCGCAGTGCGCCTCGCGACGCCCGACAACCTGGAAGACTACACGCGTGTCGGAGCGGCCACGGTCGCTCGCGTCAGCCGCGGGCAGGCGCTGGAAGAGTCGTTCTTCCTCGGGCTGCGATTGAATCGCGGCGTGGACGTGGAGAAGCTGCGCGCGGAGTTCGGCGTAGCCGAGCTAGCGCCGTTCTTGAGCGTAGTCGAGCAGTTCGTGCAGGACGGAATGTTGGAACGCGAGGGCAAGGCCATTCGGCTGACGGAGCCGGGAAGGCTTCTATCGAACGAAGTCTTTGCTGAGTTTGTCGCGCCGCAACCCCAGCCTGTCATCCCGAGCGAAGGCCGCCAACGGCGGCCGGAGTCGAAAGACCAAGCCTCGGTTCTTCCTTGAACCAGTCCAGGCTCAGGTCGGTCCAGTCAGGATTCGCACGCTCGATCAACCAGATCTTCTTCTCGCGCCGCCAGCGCTTGAGCTGCTTCTCGCGCGCGATCGCGCGATCGACGCGGTCGTACATCTCGTAATACACCAGCCGGCGAAAGTGGAAGTGCGAGGTGAATCCGGGGTAGTTTTTGTGCTGATGCTTCCAGATGCGGCGGGGCAAGCCGCTGGTCATGCCGATGTAGAGCACGCGCGCGGCGCTGGCTAGGATGTAGACGTAGTAGACGTGCTCTTTTTGCAAGGCGTAGTCCCTTGACTCGTCCGCCGCGGCGGACCACGGCGGAGTCGCGCTTCGCTCGGGATGACAGTGTGGGGGAGCGAGATTCTTATGCAGTGAGGGTGGTCACAGATAGTGGCACAAGGCGTGGTCCCTCGACTCGCGCTCGTCCGCGGCGGACCGCGGCGGACTCGCGCTTCGCTCGGGATGACAGTGTGGGGGGAGCAGCGATGTGGTAGTCACGGGAAATCGATTCTGGTAGAAGTTCTTACGTGACTTCGCAGCCCGCGCCCGTCATCGATCTGCGGTCCGACACCGTGACCAAGCCGACGCCGGCAATGCGGCGCGCGATGGCGGAGGCCGAGGTCGGCGACGACGTCTATGCGGAAGACCCGACGGTCAACCGGCTGGAGCAGCGCGCGGCCGAGGTGCTGGGCAGGGAAGCGGCCATCTTCGTCCCCAGCGGGACGATGGGGAACCAGATCGCCATCAAGCTGCACACGCACCACGGGCAGGAGGTGATCTGCGACGCGCGCGCGCACATCCTGGACTGGGAGATGGCGATGATCGGCGCGTTCTCCGGGTGCATCACGCGGACCATCCCGACGGCGGACGGCATCCTGACGTGGGAGATGATCGCGCCGCGCATCCGCGCGAAGCACTACGCGTTCGCGCAGACCGGGCTGATCGCGATCGAGAACACGCACAACATGGCGGGCGGCGTGGTGTATCCGCAGGCGGTGGCGGACGAGATCTGCGAGCGCGCGCGCGCAGCCGGGATCCCGGTGCATCTCGATGGCGCGCGCATCTTCAATGCTGCCGAGGCGCTGGGCAAGCCGGTGCGCGAGGTCGCGGGCAAGGCGGACTCCGTGATGTTCTGCCTGTCGAAGGGACTCGGGGCGCCGGTGGGGTCGATGCTGGCCGGCAGCCGCGAGTTCATCGCGCGCGCGCGCTCGGTGCGCAAGGCGCTCGGCGGAGGCATGCGGCAGGCCGGCATCCTCGCAGCTGCGGGACTGCTTGCGCTGGAGGAGATGCCGAAGCGCCTGAAAGACGACCACGCGAACGCTCGGTTCCTGGCGGAGGGTCTGGCGAAGATCCCGGGCGTGACCATCCCCAATCCGCCGCAGACCAACATCGTGGTGTTCGAGATCGACGCGAAGTTTGGGACGGCGGCGGAGCTTTCGCGCAAGCTCGCCGAGCGCGGGCTGCTGGTGAATCCGGCGACGAGCGCGCAGTCGCTGCGCTTCGTCACGCACCTGGACGTGGACCGGGCCGCGTGCGAGCGCGCGCTGGAGTTGCTGGCGGCGACCCTACGGGCCTAGTGGTTGCGCTTTCCGAAGAACCCGGTACACTAGCGAGTCTTTTTTGCTCCCGGAGGCCCAAATTTACCGATGAGCTGGTACGCGAGTTACGACAACGCTCATAACCATCCAGTAAACCGAGCCCTCCACATGCTGGCCATCCCGGTGGGCTTCTCGTCGCTGATCGTGGTGTGGTTCCACTGGGGCATCGCGCTGCTGCTCATCCCGGCAGCGTTCGCGCTGGCCTGGACCGGGCACTTGATCGAGGGGAACCAGCCGGCTACGGTGAGGAACCCGCTGCACGTGCTGGTGGCGCCGGTGTGGCTGGTGCGGCGCCTGCTCGGACGAGGTAACTAGACAGCTATCAACGGCACTTTTCGCCCCGCGCTCGGCCCCCGGATTGCATCTTAGGCAGAGTAGTTCCTGGAACGTTCAGGATCTGGCCCCTGGAGGCTCCTGATGGCGAAGGTACTCTGCGTCGATTGCAACCCGGTCCTGCTGGAGAAGTGGACTGCCGCGCTGCGATCCGCCGGTCACAACGTGCTTTCCACCGCGAGCGGCAAGCGCGCCCTCGAACTGTTCGTGCAATCGGAGCTCGACCTCATCGTGCTCGACTACCGGGCGCGCGAGGTGTACGGCGGCGAAGTCGCGCTGCGCATGCGCACGCTGCGGCCCGACGTGCCCATCCTCATGCTGTGCGGCGCGTACTGGTGGCCGCCGGAAGCGGCGCTCAAGCTGGTCAACGGCCTGCACGTGAAGGCCGACGGCGCGCAGCAACTGGTGGACAAGGTCGCCGAGATGCTCGCCAAGCCCGACAGCGCGAAGATCAGCGCGCTCGGCACGACCGCCGCGGAAGGCGCGGTGGCGTAGAAGTCGCTGTCGTCAGTCGCTAGTCGCTAGGGAAGAATCGAAAGACGAAAAGCCCTCCTCATAGGAGGGCTTTTCATTTCCGCGAAACCCTGGCGACCAGCCGCTAGCGACTGGCGACTGCCGCCCGAAACCCCAGCGACGAGCAGCGAGCGACTAGCGACTGCTTTTACCAGCGTGTTATAACCGTGGGTTCCTATCCCACCGCGGTCCGCGGTGTCCGCAGGAGTCTCCGTTGGATTTCCAGTTGAACGACGAGCAGCTACAGCTGCGCAAGAGCGTGCGTGAGTTCGCCGAGCGCGAGATCCTGCCCAACGTGATGAAGTGGGACGAGGAGTCGCGCTTCCCGATGGAGACCGTCAAGGAGCTCGGCAAGCTCGGGCTGATGGGCGTGATCTTCCCGGCGGAGCTCGGCGGCTCGGGGCTGGGCTACGTGGAGTACGTGATCGCGATCGAAGAGCTGTCGCGCATCGACGGCTCGGTCGGCATCATCGTGGCGGCGCACACCTCGCTGTGCTCGAACCACATCTTCATCGCCGGCAACGACGCGCAGCGGAAGAAGTACATCCCGAAGCTGGCGACCGGCGAGTTCATCGGCGCGTGGGGGTTGACCGAGCCGGGCTCGGGCTCCGACGCCGGCTCCGCGCGCATGACCGCGGTGAAGAAAGACAAAGGCTGGGTGCTGAACGGCACCAAGACATTCATCACCAACGGCCACTACGCCGACTGCGCGGTGGTGATCGCCGTGACCGACAAGACGGCGCACACGCACGGCCTCTCTGCCTTCATCGTGGACAAAGGGACCAAAGGTTTTCGCGCGGGGAAGAAGGAGAACAAGCTGGGGCTGCGCGCGTCGGACACGAGCGAACTCATCTTCGAAGACTGCTGGGTGCCGGCCGAGGCGCTGTGCGGCAAGGAAGGCGACGGCTTCGTGGACGCGATGCGCGTGCTCGACGGCGGACGCATCTCGATCGCGGCGCTCGGGTTGGGCATGGCGCAGGGCGCGTACGAGTCGGCGCTCAAGTACTCGCAGCAGCGCAAGCAGTTCGGCAAGGCCATCTCGGAGTTCCAGGCCATCCAGTGGAAGCTGGCCGACATGGCCACCGAGATCGAGGCCGCGCGGCTGCTCACCATGCGCGCCGCCGACATGAAGGACAAGGGCATGAAGACCACGCTCGAGTCCTCCATGGCGAAGCTGTACACCTCGGAGGTCGCGGTGCGCTGCGCCAACGAGAGTGTCCAGATCCACGGCGGCTACGGCTTCATCAAGGACTACCCGGCGGAGAAGTTCTACCGCGACGTCAAGCTGTGCACCATCGGCGAGGGCACCAGCGAGATCCAGCGGCTGGTGATCGCAAGGCAGCTGCTCAAGGGATAGGTAACCGGCTTAGTCGAACTGGCACAGTTCGCTGGCACTCATCGGGCGCACCGTACCGTCGCGATGCTTGTGGAATCCATCGAGGGCCACGCTCTTGCCCACTCGCTGTCCTAGGAACCCTTGCACGACCACACGAAGCGCATCCGGCTGAGACTCTGAAGACAAGATGATGATATCGATTGTGGCTTCGCGGGACTGAACCTTTAGGTACTCTGTCGGCCTATCCTTCAGCCCGACTAATTGAGAGAAAGACATAGTCCGGAGCTGCTTCCCGCGCGCTTCAACAATCTCTCGGAATTCGGCTAACTCTCTCGGAAAGGTCCTCACCATTCCCTCCGTCCCGAACTATTCCACGAGCCTGACGGTGCGTCCACCATCATTTACACTGACCAGTTCATGGCCTCCCATCTCCAGGACTGGGTCTCGCGCATCCGCGAGGGCGAGGTGCGCGCGCTGGCGCGCGCCATCACCTCGATCGAGAACCGCGAGGCCGACTCGGTCGAGCTGCTGAAGGCGCTGTTCCCACACTCCGGCAAAGCGCGCGTGATCGGACTGACGGGCGCGCCGGGCGCGGGCAAGAGCACGCTCGTCGACCAGCTCGCGCGCGAGTACCGCAAGGCGGGCAAAACCATCGGCATCGTCGCGGTGGACCCCACGTCGCCCTACACCGGCGGCGCCATCCTGGGCGACCGCATCCGGATGCAGGCGCATCATGCCGACCAAGGCATCTTCATCCGCTCGATGGCGACGCGCGGCTTCCTCGGCGGGCTGGCGCGCACCACCGCGGACGTGACCTCGGTGCTCGACGCCGCCGGCAAAGACGTGGTGCTGGTCGAAACGGTGGGCGTCGGGCAGGACGAGATCGACATCGTGCGGCTCGCCGACGTCACCGTAGTCATCCTGGTGCCCGGCATGGGCGACGACGTGCAGACCATCAAGGCCGGCATCATGGAGATCGCCGACGTCTTCGTGATCAACAAGAGCGACCGCGAGGGCGCGGAGCGCGTGGAGCGCGAGATCCGCGCGATGCAGACGCTCGCCATCCGCAAGGACAACTGGACGCCGCCCATCGTGAAGACGGTCGCGAGCGAAGGTCAGGGCATCGGCGAGCTCGCCGCCGCCATCGCGGAGTATGAGAAGTTCCAGTCCAAGGCGGGGCTGGCGGCGAAGAAGCGCGCCGAGAACTGGCGCGAGCGCCTGCTCGAGATGCTGCGCGAGGCGCTGATGGAGCGCCTGCTGCGCGAGCAGTTGGGCGACGGGCAGCTGGGGAAGCTGGCCGCCGAGGTCGCCGAGCACAAGCGCGACCCGTACGCGCTGGTGGAAGAGATCGTGGGTTCCGTGAAGAAGCCCCGGGAATAAGAAGGCAGGGTGTTGATGGCGGAGATCGATCATCTCGGCATCGCGGTGAAGTCGCTGGAGCAGGCGAAGGCGTTCTACCGCGCGCTCGGGCTCGAGGTCGTGGGCGAAGAGGTGGTGGCGCACGAGAAGGTGAAGGTCGCGATGCTGCCGGTGGGCGAGAGCCGCATCGAGCTGCTCGAGGCCACCGAGGCCGATTCGCCGGTGGGGCGCTTCATCGCGAAGCGCGGCGAAGGGCTGCACCACGTAGCGCTGCGCGTGGCCGACCTGGCCGGGACGGTCGAGCGGCTGAAGAAGACGGGCGCGAAGTTCATCACGGAAGAGATCAAGGTCGGCGCGGGGGGACATCTGTATGTCTTCCTGCACCCGTCGTCGACCGGCGGCGTGCTGCTGGAACTGTGTGAAGATCCGCCGCAAGGAGTTTGAAAAAATCTAACGCCGAGGCGCAGAGGACGCCGAGCAGGTACTTCTTCCTTGAATCCTCCGCGTGCTCGGCGTCTCTGCGTTGGACTTTTTGCTTATTCTCGGCATAGACACGAGCGGGAAGCAGGGCGGCATCGCGCTGTGGCGCGAGGGCGCGCTGCTGGAGGCGGCGCCCATCGCGGGCGGGACGTTCTCCGCGCAGCTCATCCCGCAGGTCGCCGAGCTGCTGGCGAAACACAAGCTGAAGAAAGAAGACGTCGGCGGATTCGCGGTCGCGAGCGGCCCGGGCTCGTTCACCGGGCTGCGCGTCGGGCTGGCCGCGGTCAAGGGCCTGGCGGAGATACTCGGCAAGCCGATCGCGGTGGTGTCCGTGCTCGAGGCGCTGGCGCTCTCGGGTTCAACAGTAGCGACGCCGTTATCCGCGTCTCCAGAGACGGCCAGAAGGCCGTCCCTGCCGAAGAGAGTGGCGACCGCGCTCGACGCGCAGCGGCAGGAAGTGTTCTTCGGGGAATACGAGGTCGCCGACGGGCGGGGGAGGACGCTGCGGGAGGAGCTGCTCTCGCAGGCGGACTTCATCGCGCACCTGCGCGGGGAGTCGAAGCCGGCGCTGCCGGTCGTGACCTCGGACGGGAGCGTCTCGCGGCTGCTGAGCGAGGTCGGCGTGCAGTGGACGGCGGTGCCGCGTCCAAGTGCCGCGGACGTCGCGCGCATCGGGGCGGGGAAGCTGGCGCGCGGCGAGACGGTCACGGTCGAGCAGCTCGACGCCAACTACATTCGGCGCTCCGACGCGGAGATATTCGCGAAGCCATGAGAACCAAGATGCTTCGTCGCTGCTCGCTCGCTGAAGAAAGCGCTCGCTCGCCCGCCGCGGCGGGCTCCTCAGCATGACCCCTTCCTTGAGGATCCGTCCCGCCAAGCCCGAGGACCTGCCCGCGATGCAGGCCATCGAGAAGCATGCCGCGACGGCGGCGCACTGGACCGCCGCCGACTACGACAAGATCTTCAATGCCCCCGAGCTCGCGACCGACTGGCGGCGGATCGCGCTGGTCATCGAGAACGGAGGCAAGGTCGAGGGTTTCCTGGTCGCACAGACGGTGGGCGGCGAGTGGGAGATCGAGAACCTGGCCATCGAGCCCGAGGCGCGGCGGCGGGGCCACGGCACGCGCCTGGTCGGGGAGCTGCTGGACAGGGCGCGGGCGCAGGGCGCGTCGGCTGTGTTCCTCGAGGTGCGGGCGTCGAACGCCGCGGCGCGGTCGCTCTACGAGAAGTGGGCGTTCGTGGAGGGCGGGCGCCGGCCTGGGTACTACCGGCAGCCGGAAGAGGACGCGGTCCTCTATAAGTTCACGTTCGCCTGAACAAGTGGTCGGTGGTCGGTGGTGGTCGGTGATCTGATTTTTCGACCACCGACCACCAGCCGACCACCATTGCAAGGAGCGACTATTGCACCATCCTCGGTGCAAACTCTCTCGGAGCCGAAAACCGTTGAATCGGGGAAAACCCCTGTGCTAGCGTTGCCTGTCCAAGTCTTGGTAGGAGGACTTCTGGATGGCACTCCACGATGACCTCATTGCCAACCACGAAGAATTTCGTCGGTTGGCGCAAGAGCATCAGCAGTACGCACAACGCCTCGATTCACTCATCCAAAAAAGATACTTAAGCGAAGACGAGAAGCTGGAAGAGGTCCGTCTGAAGAAGCTCAAACTCCGCCTGAAGGACCAGATGGAGATCATCGAGCAGCAGCACCGGCGGACCGCGCACCAGGTAGCATAAGCAATCCAGTCTCCGAGATAGCCGAGACCCCGGCCGCGCGCCGGGGTTTTGTTTGCTGGGGCCACTCTCAAGGCGCAGCTATAATCAATGATTCCATGGTGCGCGACGGCATCTACTACGCGCTCGCCCTCGCGGCGGTCGGCGCGTTGCTCGGTTGGCTGTTCGGCTGGGGGTACGCCCTCATCCCGCTGCCATTGGCGGCGTTCTTCCTGTGGTTCTTCCGCGACCCGGAGCGCGCCATCCCGCAGGAACCGGGCGCGATCGTGTCGCCGGCGGACGGCAAAGTGACCGAGGTCGCGACTGTCGAGCTCGACGGCCGGCCGCGCACGCGCATCTCCATCTTCCTCAACGTCTTCAACGTGCACGTGAACCGCACACCCATCGGTGGCGTGGTGGAGAAGGTGGAGTACCGGCGCGGGAAGTTCGGCAACGCGATGGGGCAGGTGTCGTCGGAGGCGAACGAGCAGAACATCGTGACGGTGCGGGGCGAGGGGCAGACGCTGGTGTTCAAGCAGATTGCGGGCCTGCTGGCGCGGCGCATCGTGTTCACCAAGACGGTGGGCGACACGGTGGCGCGTGGCGAACGCATCGGGCTGATCAAGTTCGGGTCGCGCTGCGACGTGATCTTCGACGCGGGCGCGGAGCTGCGCGTGAAGGTGGGCGACAAGGTCGCGGGCGGCAGCTCGGTGCTGGCCATCGCGCCGGTCGCGGCGACGCCAGCGCGCGGTCCGGCCCAGACGGCGGAGGCGCGCCGATGACGATGCAACTGCGCCGCTTCAACGATCCCGCCCGGACGCGGAAGCTGCGCCGCGGCATGCACATCCTGCCGTCGCTGTTCACCGCGGGCAACATCGCGCTGGGCTACTACGCCATCGCGCAGACGCTGCTGGCGACGCCGGAGACGGCGTGGCGGCTCGACAACGCCGCCAAGGCCATCGGGATCGCCATCGTGATGGACTTTTTGGACGGCATGATCGCGCGCCTCACGCAGACGGCGAGCGACTTCGGCAAGGAACTGGATTCGCTCGCCGACGTCATCTCGTTCGGGCTGGCGCCGGCGATACTGGGGTGGGTCTGGGGGTTCCGCTGGCTCTCGCTCATGCCTTTCGCGGAAGGCGACTGGCGCACGCGGCTGGTGCAGATCGGCGCCATCGCCAGTTTCCTTTTCCTGATCGCGGGCGCGAGCCGGCTGGCGCGCTTCAACATCACGAAGAACGCGGTGCCATCGAACCCGGGGCGGCCGGACCGCAAGTATTTCGTGGGGATGCCGATCCCGGCGGGCGCGGGCGTGATCGCGGCGACCGTGCACTTCAGCTCGGGACGGCCGCTCAGCGCGTGGTGGCTCTCGACCATCTTCGCCGCGCTCATGCTGACGTGCGGCTTCCTGATGGTGAGCACATGGCGCTACCTCAGCCTGAAAGGGCTGGACTGGCGGAAGCGCGTGCCGTTCCGCACCATCATCCTGATCGCCGCGCTCATCGGCGGGATCTATTTCTTCTCGCACTATGCGCTGTTCCTGCTGGCGCTCACGTACATGCTCTCGGGGGTGCTGGCGCGGCTGGTGTGGATCTTCCGCCCGAGGAGCGCGCCGCCTCCGCCGCCGGCGCAGGAAGCCGTGCCCACGCCATGAGCGACAAGCTCTATCGCGTGGCCATCGTGGGCGCCGCCACGCTCAAAGGCAAAGAGCTGAAGGACACGCTGAACGGGAGCGACTTTCCCGCCATCGACATCCGCCTGCTCGACGACGACGAATCGCTCGGGCAGCTCGACGCCGTCGGCGACGAGGCCACATTCGTCCAGGCGGTGACCGCCGAGAGCTTCCGCGACGTGAAGGTGGCGTTCTTCGCCTCCGACCACGTCTTCACGCGGAAGCACTGGACGCTGGCGCGCGACGGCGGCGTGCTGGTCGTCGATCTGTCGTACGCGCTGGAAGGCGAGCCGGGCGCGGCGCTGCGGTCGCCGTGGACGGCGAAGGAAGTCCCGGAGGAGGAACTGGGCGCGCAGGTCATCGTGCCGGCGCATCCGGCGGCGGTCGTGCTGGCGTTGCTGCTGGAGCGCGCGCGGGCGGTGGCGGAGATGCGCAGCGTGGTCGCGACGGTGTACGAGCCGGCGAGCGAGCAGGGCCGCCGCGGCATGGACGAGCTGCACCAGCAGACCGTGAACCTGCTGAGCTTCCAGCCGATGCCCACCGGGATCTACGACGCGCAGCTCGCCTTCAACATGCTGGCGCGCTACGGCGCCAACGCGCCGGCCGCGCTGGAAGCCACCGAGCGTCGCATCCTCGAGCACTTCCAGAAGATCGCGTCGCCGCGGCTGCCAATACCTTCGCTGATGCTCGTGCAGGCGCCCGTCTTTCACGGGCACGTGTTCTCGGTTTACATTGAGCTCGAAAAGAAGGCCGCGGTCGGGGACTTCGCGCAGGCGCTGGCGGGGGCGCACGTGGCGGTGGCGCGCGCGGGCGAGTCGCCGAGCAACGTGGGGGCGGCGGGGCAGGACGAGATCATGATCGGGCTGCGCCGCGACCTGCAGAAGGACAACGCGTTCTGGTTGTGGGCCGCGGCCGACAATCTTCGGGTACAGTCGGTGACCGCGGTCGAGGCGGCACAGCAGGCGATCGAGCTCAGGAGAGCACGGTGAGTTTCAAGTTTCGTGTTTCGGGTTTCGCGTGGCCTCGGGTCTTGAGACTTGAGACCCGAAACCTGAAACTTGCGATGATCGCTATCCTCGCGGTGCTAACCGCAAGCTGCGGCTACTCCACCGCGGGGCACGCGGCCAGGCTGCCGACCGAGGTCCACACCATCGCGGTCCCGGCGTTCGAGAACAAGACGCAGACCTACAAGATCGAGCAGGTGCTGACGGCGGCGGTGGTGCGCGAGTTCACCACGCGCACCAACTACCACATCGCGAACCGGGAGTCGCAGGAGGCGGACGCCACGCTGCGCGGCACCGTGGTCGCCGCCGAGCTGGCGCCGCTCACCTACGACTCGCGCACCGGCCGCGCGTCTTCGGCGCTCATCACCGTGACGATGAAGGTGCAGCTGGTCGACCGCGGCGGCAAGGTGCTGTTCGACAACCCGAACTACGTCTATCGTGAGCAGTACCAGATCTCGCGCGAGGTGTCGTCGTTCTTCGAAGAAGAATCGCCGGCGCAGGACCGCCTGGCCCGCGACTTCGCGCGCTCGCTGGTGGCCAATGTCTTGGAGGGCTTCTAGTTGCCCGGGCGCTTCGCACCCACGGAGCGTTTTGTGAGCGAAGTAAAGTCGCGCAAACTCTCGCCCGCCTACATCTTCATGGGCGACGAAGGGTTCTTCCGCGACCGCTGCCGCGCGGCGCTCCTGGAGCACCTGGTGCCGCGCGACCTGCGCGAGTTCAGCTTCTACGAACTGGACCTGGCGGAGACCGAGGTCGCCGAGATCCTGGACCGGGCGCGCACGCCCTCGCTGATGGCGCCGTTCCAGGTCTTCTTCATCCGCAATCTTAAGGCGCTCTACGGACGCGGCTCGCACCAGGCCGACTACGACGCCATTGAGCAGTACGTGAAGTCGCCGAACCCGGACGCGGTGCTCATCTTCGTCGCCGACCACATCTCCATCCCCGCCGATGTGCGCCGCATGGAGCTGCAGGACAAAGAGCGCTACGAGCGCATCCGCGAGACGCTGGGCGAGTTCTGCACGGTGATCGAGTTCGCGCGCGTGGACGAGAGCGAAGGCATGCGCTGGGTGGTCGACAGCGCCGCGGCCCAGGGCGTGAAGGTCGAGAGCGAGGCGGCGCGCGAGCTGGTCGATTCGCTCGGCGCCGACATGCTGCTGGTCGCCAACGAACTGGAGAAGCTGTTCCTGTTCGTGGGGGAGAAGAAGCGGATCACGCTGGCCGACGTCGAGACCATGGTGCTCGCCGCCAAGCAGCGCTCGCTCTACGAGCTGACCGACGCCATCAGCGCGAAGGACCGGCCGCGCGCGCTCGCCAACCTCGACGCCATCCTGAGCTCGGGCGACGGGGAAGACGCCGCCATCGGGCACCTGCACATGCTGGCCAAGACGTTTCGCCAGATGCTGGTGATCCTGGAGAAGAACGTGCGCGACTCGCGCGCCATCTGGCAGGCGCTGTGGCAGGGCTTCCGGCTGCCGCCGTTCGCCGCCGAGGACGTGATCCGGCAGGCGCGGCGCTACAAGTCGCGCCGCGACCTGACGCGCGCGCTGCGCCTGATCGCCAAGGCCGACCTCGCCCTGCGCTCCAACCCCATCTCGAAGCGGCTGGTGCTGGAGAAGCTGGTGCTTGACCTGTGCGCCGAAGCGGCAGTAAAGGAGCTGCCCTCATGGCAGCAACACGAGCTCACGCTGTAAGGCCTGTCTTTCTCGCCACTCTTGCGATGGCCGCAGTCGTGGCGTTTGCAGGAGAGCGCCCTTCTCTCAGTGCCGAGGAAGTGCTCAAGCGCAACATCGAAGCGAGTGGAGGGGAACAAGCCATCCGGCAAGTCCGGACGCTAGCCATCATCCGAGAGTTGAAGATGGGTATTCGCACCGGTGATATCAATCGCCCGCCGTCCACTGGCGCGGTCGCGACCTTTCGCAAGGCGCCGGACAAGTATCTGGCGGTCCAGCGAATGGAGGGACACGAATATCGCAGGGGTTTCGACGGCAAAGACGGTTGGGAGCAGGTCGATGGCGGGGCGCCCCGCGTTTTGAAGGAAGACGAACTGCGCGAGTTGAAGAAAGACGCCGACCTTTACGGCCTGCTCGATCGGCCGAAGTGGTACGAGAAGATCACATATCACGAATTCGACGATTCGAAAGAGCAGCCTGCTCACGTCTTGAAGTTCGCGCCCGCCCGGGGCTCGACTTGCTACGGCTACTTCGACGCCAAGACATTTCTAGAGATCAAGAGCAGTTGTGCAGCCCCGCTCGGCTGGTCAGGCGGAACGCTTGTCACCTACTCCGACTACAGGAACGTCGATGGCCTGATGATCCCCTATCACGTCGAAGGCGAGGCCAACTCCCGCTGGGCCGGCGCATGGGAAACAGGGTCCGGTTACTTCAAGAGCCAGGTGCAGGACGTTCAGATCAACGGAGATATCAAGGACGATGTCT
Source organism: Terriglobales bacterium (assembly GCA_035457425.1). Classification (NCBI taxonomy): domain Bacteria; kingdom Pseudomonadati; phylum Acidobacteriota; class Terriglobia; order Terriglobales; species Terriglobales bacterium. The sequence continues at coordinate 804 of DATIBR010000143.1, read as the reverse complement.
TCTCTCGTCCGCAGCCTCAACCAGACAAGAAAAAATAAAACGGCAAGCCGTTTGGCCTGCCGTTCCTGAAGTCTGAAGACTGACGTCTGACGACTGGTTTACTTCATCGCCGCCAGTCGCGCCGAGAGGCGGCTCTTGTAGCGCGAGGCAGTGTTGCGGTGAAGAGTACCCTTCTGGATGGCCTTGTCGATGGCCGACACGGTCTCGCGGAACATGCCCTGGGCGGCCTTCTTGTCCCCGGAGGCCAGGGCGGTGCGGAACTTGCGCAGGGCGGTGCGGAAGCGCGAGGTATTCGCGACGTTGACTGCGGTGCGCTTCTCGGTCTGACGGGCGCGCTTGAGCGCCGAAAAATGGTTTGCCATGTGTGTCTTAGCTGGTCCTTCTGAAAAGAATCAGGATTGAAGCCGAATGTAGTATTTTACGGCATCCCCTAGGACCGGTCAAACGCGCCCACGCAATGGACACCCTCACCCGCATCAAGGTCCTGATCAACTCCTCGACTCCGATCATCGTCATGGAGACGGTGGAAGAAGCGCGCGCGCTGGCGCTGCTGCGGGCGGCGTGCTGCGACCTGGCGCTGCCGCTGTTCGAGTGGTCGATCGCCGACGGGCTGGTGCGCAACGGGAGCGCCATCCCGGCGCCCGGGACGGTGCCCGCGGTCGACCCGGACCGCACCACGGCGACCGACCTGGGGCAACGCATCGCCGCGGCCAAGCAGAAGCTCGCCGAAGCCGGCCTGTCGGAGCTCGACTTCAGCCGCAGGAACCCGCATCCGCCGGTGCCGGCCAACCAGACCGGCGAGAC